>RFIF01000570.1 GCA_003695655.1 Cyanobacteria bacterium J069 | reverse complement strand
GTGCAGTGGTGGGCGGCGTGGTGGGCGGCGTGCTGGGCGTGCTGGTTGCGCCCCGCCTGTCGCGCCAAGAATCACTGGACGGCAAAAAGAGCGATGCCAGTCGCCGCTTGCCGATGACCGAGCAGGGCATTGAAGATTCGCGGCGGGGGTTAGAAGACAAAATTGCTCAACTCAACGATGCCATCGACGATGTGCGTCAGCAGTTGGGTGGGGTCAACGGCAGCCCCCGCGCCGAGAGCCTGGAGAAAATTCGCGGCGATCGCCCGCTCTAGCCCAGAGAGCAATCAGATCCAACTAGATAACTTTTTGACCAAAAGATTTTTGGTCGAGTTGTCAACCCTGCTGAGAAATCCACCCTGGGCGATCGCGCTGGTTCTCGTCAATCGCTTACGTTAGACTTAGAGCTAAGCTATTTAAAATCAAGAAAAAAGTGTTTGTTCATCCCTGCTAAACGCTCATGAATGGTTCTACTATGCTGATTGCCCAATCTCTTGCATACTTTGTTCAACTTTACACCGTTTTACTTATCATCCGGGTGTTGCTGACGTGGTTTCCTAGCATCAACTGGTACAATCAGCCTTTCTCGGCCCTCAGCCAGATTACCGATCCCTATCTCAATCTTTTTCGGCGGATCATCCCGCCACTGGGCGGTTTTGACCTTTCTCCCATTCTGGCCATCTTCTTGCTGCAATTCTTAGGAGATTTCCTAGGCGACGCTGCCCGCTTTACGTTTTAAGTTAATTTCGGCAAAAAGCTATCGGCGCACCGCTCCGGCAAACCCAGCCGCTTTGAACTGTTCTAGCTTGAGCGGGGTAGCCTGGTTTTCAGAAACGCTAATCCGCAGCTTAAAATCGCTCACGCCTGGCGGCACCTCGTCAATGGAGCCAAGGCGAGTACGGTTTTGCATGACTGGGTTGTCGTTGGCGTCATAAATCCGTCCAAAGATATCGGCGTTGTAGATATCTTTGTTGGTCGGGTTTTCGGCTTTGCCGCTGATTAGAAAGCAGCTCGCGGGCATACTGGTGCCGCCGGGTGTCACAGCGCCCTCACCGATCTCCTCAGGACAGCTCTCATAAGACAAATCGAACAGGCGAATCTGGATTAAAGCCAGGGCTGGGGGTGCATAGAGCCAATTGCCAACGATCAGGCAGCCTGCGAGGCAGATAACCAGGATGCGGTTGAGGTGAGACGTAAACCAGTTCATCATGACCAAAGATTGCGTAAACGGCAGCAGAACCTGATAGCGCAGGCGCAGATATTTCTACCCTCAGCGTACCTGAATCTGGGGGCGAGAGGATTACTGGACGAATTTTTAGAGGATGTAATGGCATAATGCAGGGTTAACCAGTCGCGACGCATGGTGAGCCAGCCCATGACCCCTGCTGAGATTGAAGCTGCTTTAAGAGTTGCCTTTAATGTCTGTAATACAGAAGGCTATCCGCTGACGCCGGAACAGCAACGACTGCTGTTGCAGGCAGTGACCCAACGACTGGGGCGTAGCGAGAGTACATCACAGTCTTGGGTTGCAGAAAATTCGGTACCACCTGCTGCGCCGCCGTCTGATAGCCTGGTTAACCCGCTCGATGAACTGTCGCCCGACCAGCGGCAAGCATTTTTGCAATTCGTTCAGGAGTTTCAAGAGAGCGGACGGTCTTGGAAAGCTCAGTTGCTGAATGATTGGCTGCGAGGCGATGACTCAGGGCGGGTGCAGTTTGTGCGCGATCAGTTTGGGTTGCAGTGGCTAGAGCGGGTGCAGCCTAAGCATGTGGCTGCCTATGCAGAGGGGCCCCTGCGGCTAAAGGTGGGCGATCGCATTGAAGTCGCCAACAGTCTATGGGAGTGGGTACAGGAAGAAGGGCCATGCAGCCGGGAATGGTTTGCTTGTACCGTAGTTGCAGTGGTGAAAGCACCCGCTGCCGAGCCGCCGGAGGCCGCCTCTGCCAGTCAGACAAGCTGCTGTGTCCGGTTTGATAACGGAATGGAATACGAGATTCAAGGGATCTACGAGTGGAATCGTTATAACTGGCGCTGGGCAAATACAGAGGCGCAAGAAGATTTGTAAAGTCTAAGTAGATATTATTCTCAATAAGCAGGTTTTCTTGCAAATAGCTGAGTTATTGTGTATCCTTCTCAATAAAGCTACCTTATTGCAAAGGTAAGTCATGACTGCATACACTGCGACCTCACTAAAAGCCGAACTCAATGAGCGGGGCTGGCGCTTGACGCCTCAGCGCGAGACGATCCTGACCATTTTTCAAAACCTGCCCAAGGGCAATCATTTGAGCGCCGAGGATCTCTACAATTTGCTGAGCGAAGAGGGGCACCACATTAGCCTGTCTACGATTTATCGCACGCTCAAGCTGATGGCTCGCATGGGCATCTTGCGGGAGCTAGAGCTGGCTGAAGGACACAAACACTATGAAATTAACCAGCCTGCGCCTTACCATCACCATCATTTGATCTGCGTCCGCTGCAATAAAACCATCGAGTTTAAGAATGACGGCATCCTCAAAACTGGCAGCCGCACCGCCCAGAAAGAAGGCTATCACCTGCTCGACTGCCAGTTGATTATCCACGCCATCTGCCCCACCTGCCAGCGATCGCTCTTACCCATTTAGGAAAATCCAGCAAGCCTGCAATTGAACGTCGAAAAGCCCAGAGTTTTTGAACTCTGGGCTTTTTTGATGAGGTTGGTAATTGGGCTAAACAGGCGCTAAAGGGGGTTCGTCTAATCGCCAGTGATTGAGATCAGGGGAGCCTTAAGCAGGGCTTGCTTAGAGAGAACAGCAGGTTCTTGCTCCGCAGCGGCGATCGCAAAGGATTTCTGGAGCTGAGCGGTGATTTGCTCGGTGGTGGCGTCATACATTTGCGTAATCAGCTTGGGATAGAAGCCAATCCCGATGATCGGAATCAGCAGTGACGCAATGATGAACACTTCACGAGGTTCGGCATCGACAAGCACTTCATGCTCGACCAACGCCTGATTTTCCGGCCCGTAGAAGATTTCTCGCAGCATCGACAGCAAGTAGATTGGCGTCAGAATTACCCCGATCGCCATCAGGGTGATCACAATGATTTTGAATGTCTGATCGTAGGCGTCGCTGGTGGCAAACCCCACAAAAACCATCAGTTCTGCAACAAAGCCGCTCATGCCGGGCAGCGCCAGAGACGCCATCGAGCAGGTCGTGAACATGGCAAAGATTTTGGGCATTTTCTTGCCGACGCCGCCCATCTCATCCAGGATGAGCGTGTGCGTGCGATCATAAGTTGCACCCACCAGGAAGAAGAGGCTGGCACCGATCAGCCCGTGCGACACCATTTGCAGCATGGCCCCGCTGAGTCCCAGATTAGTAAATGAAGCCATCCCAATCAGCACAAAGCCCATGTGGGAAATGGAGGAGTAGGCGATTTTACGCTTCAGGTTTCGCTGGGCAAAAGAGGTGAGGGCGGCGTAGATAATATTCACCACGCCCAGGATAATCAGAATCGGTGCAAAGCGGACATGGGCATCAGGCAGCATTTGCACGTTCATCCGCAGCAGCGCGTAGCCGCCCATTTTCAGCAAAATGCCCGCCAGCAGCATGTGAACAGGGGCCGTTGCCTCGCCGTGGGCGTCGGGCAGCCAGGTGTGCAGTGGGAAAATGGGCAGCTTAACGGCGTAGGCAATCAGGAAGCCCGCATAAACGAAGAGTTGGAACTTCACTGGGAAGTCCTTGTCCATGAGCGATCGCATGTCAAAGGTCACGGTATCGCCATAGAACGCCATTGCCAACGCCGCCACCAAAATGAACAGCGACCCGCCAGCGGTATAGAGAATGAACTTGGTCGCCGCGTAAAGCCGCTTTTTGCCGCCCCAGATCGACAGCAGCAGATAAACCGGGATCAGCTCCAGTTCCCACACCAGGAAGAACAGCAGCATATCTTGCACGGCGAATACGGCAATCTGTCCGCCATACATGGCCAGCATCAAAAAATAAAACAGGCGCGGCTTTAGCGTCACTGGCCAGGATGCCAGAATAGCCAGTGTCGTGATGAAGCTCGTCAGCAAGATTAACGGCATTGACAGCCCGTCCGCCCCGACCGACCAGCGCAAATCGAGCGAGGAAACCCAGGAGTAGCTTTCGACCAGTTGCAGGTCAGAGCGGCTGAAGTCGTATTGGGTGTAGAAGGCGTAGATAGTTAGCGCAAAGTCAATCAGTCCAACGATCAGGGCATACCAACGAATGGTCTTGCCGTCTTTGTCGGGGATGACGGGGATCAGGAGGGAGGCCGCAACGGGCAGCAGGATGATGGTTGTGAGCCAGGGAAATTCAGCAGTATTCATGTAGAAACTTAGATCTCAAACGTCCAGGGCAGATTTTTGAAAAGATAAAAGTTTTAAGCCGTTCAGCGATTACAAAAAACGAACTGGCATCGGTCAAAGGCAAAAGCGGAGGGCGATCGCCCTCCGCCCTCTGTATTTGCTTCAAGTGATTCCAGAAACCAGCACCAGACCCAGCACCGCGCCAAAGACAATCAGCGCGTAGAACTGCACCCTGCCGTTTTCTAAATATTTCAGCGCCTCGCCCGTCACCAGCGTCACGAAACCGGTCAGGTTGACGATGCCATCCACAATGCGGACATCAACTTCCAGAACCTGGCGTGCCAGACGACGGCTGCCTTGGACGAATACAGCATTGTAGATATCGTCGATGTACCACTTGTTAAGTGATAGCTGATAGAACGGCTGGATCTTGTCGGCGATCGCCGCCGGGTCAATCTTCTTCTGTAAGTACATCATCACAGCCAGCGTGATGCCAATCAGACCAATCCCTACCGAGCTACCGCCCATCGTCAAAAATTCGCCCCAGTCCACAACTTCGGCTTCGTGAATCACCTCGCCAGGCGCATGGATAAATTCCTCAAAGTAGTTTTTGAAGGGCGTGCCCACCAGCCCCACCAGCATCGACGGAATCGCCAGCAGCACCAGCGGCAAAGTCATCGTCAGCGGCGACTCATGCGGTTCGCTAGCGTGGTGCTCGTCGTGGGCGTCATGATCCTGCGCCGGATGCTCCGCCGTTAGCTCTAGCGGATTCATTGCGCCTGGGCCAAAGGCCAGGCCCAGTTTCTGAAGCTGCTCATTTTTTAGCTTGCGCTTGATCTCGGCGTTAGTGCCCCGAAATTCACCCTCAAAGGTGCTGAAATACATGCGGAACATATAGAACGCCGTGATCCCCGCAGTCAAAAAGCCAATCACCCACAGCGCCGGATTGGCTTTGAAGGTGGCCCCCAGAATTTCGTCCTTCGACCAGAAGCCAGCCAGCGGCGGGATGCCAGAAATGGCTAATGTACCAATCAAGAACGTGGTGGCTGTAATCGGCATGTATTTGCGCAGCCCACCCATTAACCGCATGTCTTGGGCCAAGACGGGATCATGTCCCACAACGCCTTCCATGCCGTGGATGACTGATCCGGAACCCAGGAACAGCATGGCTTTGAAGTAGGCGTGCGTCATCAGATGGAACAGTCCTGCCGTGTAGGCACCTACGCCCATCCCCATAACCATGTAGCCGAGCTGAGACATGGTGGAATAGGCCAGTCCCTTTTTAATGTCGTTTTGGGTGATGGCAATGCTGGCTCCCAGGAAAGCGGTGACTGCACCCGTGTAGGCAATCACGTCCATGGCAACCGGAATGTTTTCAAACACCGGGAACATGCGAGCAATCAGGAATACACCCGCTGCCACCATGGTTGCCGCGTGAATCAAGGCGGAAATTGGAGTGGGGCCTTCCATCGCGTCGGGCAGCCAGACATGCAGCGGAAACTGCGCCGACTTAGCAACTGGCCCCAGAAAGACCAGCACTGCAAAGAGCGCCACGATCGCCCCGCTAAGCGCACCCGATTGCACCAGCTCTTGGAGGCGATCGCCAATTACCTCAAATTCAAAACTACCTGTCGCCCAATACAGTCCCAGCATCCCCAGCAGCAGCCCAAAGTCGCCGACGCGGTTAGTGACAAAGGCTTTCTGACAGGCATCGGCAGCCGCTTTGCGGTCATACCAGAAGCCAATCAGCAGGTAGGAGCACATGCCCACCAGCTCCCAGAAAATGTAAATCTGCACCAGGTTTGGGCTAATGACCAGACCCAGCATAGAGGAGCTAAACAAGCTCAGGTAGGCATAAAAGCGAACATAGCCCGGATCATGGGCCATATAGCCGTCGGTGTAGATCATCACCAAAAAGGCGACCGTGGTGACAATCACCAGCATCAGTGCCGTCAAATGATCGACGACATAGCCCATCGACAGGTGAAAATCACCCGCAGAAGCCCATTCAATCGAGCGCTCGTAGGTTGGGTGTCCTTGAATTTGGCTCCACAGCAGCGCAAAGGAAAGAACCATTGCGGTGCCAATCAGCGAAACGATGAAAACCGAACTCGGCTTACGGAACTGCTTGGCGAAACTGCTGGAAGAAATTAGACCCAGCCCCAAGATCATTGCCCCTACCAGGGGTAAGACCGGGATTAGCCAGGTATATGCGTAGAGGGATTCCATGATGAAGCCTACTTCAAGCTTTTTTCAAAACGGGCAAAACCGCTTACATTTTGACACAGACTGGAGAAGCCGATGAGATTCTGAAGGTTTTGTCAATAAAGGAATTAATTTCCCTTGAACCTAGGAAGCCAGCAAGTGCAGGTGTGATGAACTTGCGCTCTTGTAAGCTCGCGCTCTTGTAAGCTCGCGCTCTTGTAAGCTCGCGTTCTTGTAAGCTCGCGCTCTTGTAAGCTCGCGCTCTTGTAAGCTCGCGTTCTTGTAAGCCTGCGCTCTTGTAAGCTCGCGCTCTACTTAAACTGTGCGCTGCTTTTTCTCAGCTACTTTCTCTCCGCTGCTCTTTCTATGTACTGTCTCTGATTGTCATAGATCGCATACTGTCCCGTTCTTCCCTGTATTGTTCGACACGCCTATGCAAAATTCCGGCATTCGGCTCGGCATTCAGCATTGTCGTAAAAACAGAACGGGTCAGGACAGAATTCCCGCTTATATTTTCCCCAGATCATTCCTGCGTTTAACGCAGCCAACATTTTTACCTTTCAAAATCTCCACCCTATTTCCGCCCCAAACCCTATTTCCGCCCTAAAAAAAATGAATGCCGCACCTGAGGGTCATCATCAATTGTCGGGAAGACACTTGTCGGGAAGACACTTGTCGGGAAGACACTTAGGTGTTGGCAAAACATTAGGTTTCTGAGGGGTTTCAGCCCCCAGCTTGGTTTGCTTGGGCGGGCGCGATAGTGTCGATTACTCAAGACTTCTGAGGTGGAGTTGATAATGCTCCCTAGTGCAGGCGCTTCCCGCCCTGTTTCGGTAAAGAGGCTTTGGCGGTTTATCAGATTTTTTTCTGTTGCTCGACTGGAAATAAGCAAAACCGGCCCCTTCGCCCCAGCACTCCCCAAAGTTCATTAAATTTCTTCGCAAAGCTCTGGAAAATCTGGACTGAGTAAGGTTAGAGTAGCGGAAACTATAGCGGTGCGGATATATTCTAAATGCGTCATTGGTTCGCTAGGCCGGTTCAATATTTTTGGTGTTCTATTTGCTATTTATTCAGGTTGCTATTTACTCGGAGTGTTGGTGCTTCGGAAGGTGTCGTTCGGGCGCTTAGAGCTGAGTTAGATTTGACCCACTCTAAAATCCGACAAATCCGAATCTCCGCCATCGTATCGTCGGGGCTTGCAGGAGCAGGGGTTTGCAGGAGCGATCGCGCTTCCAGCGTCCCTGCTACACATGCTTTTAGCGCATATGTTTTAGTGCAGGTGTTTTAACACATATGTTTTAGTGCAGGTGTTTTAGTGCATGTAATTTGGACTATCTAGGCTTTACCCATGTCTGGAGTTTCACCCCTGTTAGTTTCACCTGTCAGGACTGGATCATCGAAGCCGCATCGTGAGTGGTTTGCTCCAGGCTTGTGCCACTGAAGCAGACTGGTGATTTTTGCTACCCCTCAACTCCTCCAAATGTACTACCTTTATGAGGGGTGGCTCTCTCTAACGAAGGATTGACTGTTTGATAGATAAATGTCTGACAGATGAATTTTGGGGGATGAAGTTCTGGCGGTGAAGTTCTAATAGCCGTGCTGTAATAGCATTGCAACCTTGCGCCGACCTGCATCGTCTGGTTCATCCATGTCCAGCTACAGGCTTTTGTCAAGGTCGCCTTCCGGGATTGATTGCGTAAAGCTCAACTGGCAAAGCTCAACTGGCAAAGCTCAACTGGCAAAGCTCAACTGGCAAAGCTCAACTGGCAAAGTCGGAAAAGCCCTGAATCGCCAGACTCCACGGCTCGTTTCCTGGTTTGTCTTCTGTAAAGTTGCTTGGAGGTTTGAGAGTTCCCAAAATTCTACGTCTCCCAAAGTCCCCTCGCAAAATTGAATCAACCCACCTGATCGCCTCCTCTCGGCAAGTTCAGCGTGTGGTAGCGCATTGAATGCTGACTATTCATTGTCCTCCTCTATCCCGGTTACTGCCCATGCGCCGTTTTTTCAATCGCTCTCGCTGGCTCAATGTCACCCTGTTTAGCGGCACTGTCGCCGCCGCTGCGACCGTCTCGCTGCTGACGCCTGTTTTTAGTTCGGCTGTGAATGCTTCACTTCAGGACAGCCCCAAAGCGCTACTGGATGAGGCCTGGCAAATCGTAAACCGAGAGTATGTGGATAGCTCTTTTAACCAAGTGGACTGGCTGGCTGTGCGCCAGGAACTGTTGAGCGCTTCTTACGGTTCGCGGGAAGAAGCCTATGCCGCTTTGCGTCGGGCGCTTCAGCGATTGCAAGACCCCTATACGCGCTTTATGGACCCGCGTCAGTTTGAGGTGTTGACAAGCCAAACTTCAGGTGAACTGTCGGGTGTGGGCATTCGTCTCCAGGCGGATGAGCAGACGGGCGCGATTACGGTGGTCGAACCGATTCCTAATTCGCCGGCATCTCGGGCAGGGGTGCGGGTGGGCGATCGCATCCTCTCGATTGACGGCGTTTCAACGGAGGGCATGACGCTAGAAGAGGCGTCGAATCGGATTCGGGGTGAAGTGGGAACGCGCATCGTGTTGCAGATTCAGCGGGAGACGGAGGCGGCCACCGATCTGACGCTGACGCGGGCACGCATCGAGCTGCCCAACGTCCATTACACGCTGAAGCAAGAAGAGGGCACTCGCATTGGCTATATCCGACTGACGGAGTTTAGCGCCCATTCGGCTGAGCAGATGCAACGGGCAATGGAGGATTTGCTGAGCCAGCAAGCTCAAGGATTTGTGCTCGATCTGCGGGGCAATCCAGGGGGGCTGCTGCAAGCCAGCATCGACATTTCTCGCATGTGGCTGGGCAACGGCATGATCGTCCGCACGGTCGATCGCTATGGAGCAAACGAACGCATCCGGGCCAACCGCACGGCGATCACCGATCTGCCGCTGGTGCTGTTGGTCGATGGCAGTTCTGCCAGCTCTAGCGAGATTTTGACGGGCGCGCTGATGGATAATCGGCGGGCGACGGTTGTGGGCAGCAAGACGTTTGGCAAAGCGCTGGTGCAATCGGTTCATTCGCTGTCGGATGGGTCGGGTTTGGCGGTGACGATCGCCCACTATTACACCCCCAACGGCACGGACATTAGCCATCGGGGCATCACGCCCAACGTGCAGGTGAATCTCACCGACAGTCAGCGCCAGCAGCTTGTATCAAGTCCGACAGCCGTGGCTAGCCCAAGAGATCCTCAGTATGTGAGGGCGATCGCCGTGCTGCGGTCTACCATTGCTACCCAGCCTGCTCAGCCGGCAGCGTCAGTTCAGCGCACCAGCGCCTCTCGCGCTTCCCGCATGAGCAACTAGACGCCCTGCCAAAGCCGATTTTCTCGGTCATTCTCTCAAAAGACCCCTGATTCCTACCAGAAGAAATCAGGGGTCTTTTAGCGCTATCGTGAGTTCGAGTGTGAATCCGAATGTAAATTCGAGCCGAGCGTCGCCTTAGGCAAATGTCTCAGCAGTGGCAAACGTGGTGGTGAAGTCGGTGCGATTGAGCGCACTGGCCCGCACGCCCAGCACCTCAGCTAACAGGTCGTTGCCCGCCCGAATCTGGACGCCGCGAGAGGTGTCGGCAAAGCGCAGATTGCCGAAGCGCAGGTTGCCCAACAAGCCAAACTTGTCTACGCCGTCTCGATAATCCACAACGGTATCAAATCCAGCGCCCCGCGCTAACACAAAGGTATCTGCGCCTGCACCGCCGATGTAGGTATCGCTACCGGGGCCGCCAATCAGCACGTCTCTGCCGGGGCCACCGTTGAGGCGATCGCGACCTCTGCCACCTTCCAGCAGATCATCCCCCCGCCGACCGTTCAGCGTATCCGCCCCGCCCAGCCCTTGCAGCAGGTCGTTGGCAAAGTTGCCCACTAGGCGGTTGCGCCCAGCAGTGCCCACCAGCTCTCTGCCAAACACGTTATCGCCTCGGACACCCAGATTTTGAATGCGGCGATCGCGGGTTGCCGGCGTATCTGCTTGGGTAAACACGCCGCTCTGCGCCAGAAACTCAGCGAAGGCATCTTGCTCACTGCCCGCCGCCGCAAAGGTGGCGCTGCCATCGGCGATCGTCAACGGCGCATCAATAATGCCGTTGCCGTTCAGGTCAACGCTAGTTTCACCCTGCAAATCCACCCGATTCGCCAGAGTCGGATTTTCTCTGACAAACCGGAAAAAAGGGTAGCCATCGCCGCTGGCATCAGGCGAACTGGTTCCCAACAAGAAATTCAACGTCACAATGCGGAATGTGCGGTTCGGATTCCCCACAATCTGCCCGTTTTGGATCAGAATCTGCGTGAAGTTGCCATTGGCATCCGTCAACGCGGCAGACTGAATCCGCTCACCAACCGTGGTCACATTGCCGTCACTGTCGAGTCGCTGCGCTGTCTTAGTGGCGTCAAAGCTAAAGGAAATGCCGCCAACTTGAGGGAACGCACCCGGCGTCGCCCCCGGACGCACGCCCGAAACGCCATGCTCTAGCACCTCTTTCAACTGAGCTGCCGTCACCGTGATCAGGCTGAGGCCATTGTTAAAGCGCAGCGAATTTTCTACATCTAGTTGGGATAAATCTCCCTCTCGCTTGTTGGCATCTGGGTTGGCGGGTGTGGGCAACGTTACCACGTCGCTGGGGTCAGTTGCGCCCGGAGCGGCCGACACAGCACCAATATTATCGCGGATGCCGCCGCCGTTTTTGAGCGAGATGACCGTAGTCGGGTCGATCTGCTTAGCAACAAACAGATTGGCATCGGCTGTCAGGTTGCCCAGATTCGTTTCCTCAGTCCGCACGCTGTTGCGTGTGCCATTGAGGAACACCGTGCTCCGACCAAACACAACGCCATCCTTAGTGTTGATAATATCTCTCAGTTCACCCAGCAGCGCTACCACCTCTGGGTCAGGAGAACCAGGATTAACGGCTGTCAGGGCAGCCACGCTAGCAGCATCAGTAGCGTAGGCTCCGTTTACGCTGGGATCGAGTTTTGACAGGTCGATCTTGCCGCCAGTGTCAAATTCCACCACTAGCCGCCCGACGTACTTCCAATTACTGTCGGTGTTGACGACAAGGACTGGCCCAGTTGGCGAGTTTTCTACCAGTGGATAAATGTCGCCAGCAGTGTCACCGGGACGCAGGCGATCGGTGCTGTCGGCCAGCAGCGTATGGGAGCCACCCGCAATGATCACATCCACATCGCGTAGACGCTTAGCCAGCTCTCGCTCAATGAAGAGCTGCTGCATATGAGCCAGGATCACGATTTTGTTGATCCCTGCCGCCGTTAGGATATCGACAGACTTTTGGATTTCCGCCGCTAGAGCATCTATCTCAGCCGCACTGGGGTTTGAGCCAAAAGGCTGTGGCAAAATTTCAACGTTGGCTCCAGGCGAAGAGATGGTTGCCAAGGTAGGTGTCGTTGCCCCAACGACTCCAATGCGCTCGCCATTCACCGTCAGCACGGTGCTTTTTGCAATGCTGTTGGGGACGGCTGGCTGGCCATCGGCAACCACCAAATCTTCTAGCACGAACTCCTGCCTGGAAGTTCCATCGTCGGCGGGATTGGGGTCTGTGAAGTTAAGATTGCTACTGAGGTAGGGAAAGAGGGTGCCGCTATATTGGCGATCGCGGCGAATCAAAGAAACGACAGTAGACTCGCCGAGGTCAAATTCATGGTTGCCAAAAGCAGCGGCCTGGAAGCCCATCTGGTTGAGGATCTCAATATCAACCCGCCCGACGCCTTCGCGGAAGGTATAGTCGTCGCCAGGGGCTGAAGAAGAAGTGCTTTTGCGGAGGGAGGCATCGCTGCCAGAAGAGAAGAACGGCCCAGGGATGTAGTTATCGCCAGAGGATAGGATCAAGGTGTTGGCGTAGTCGTCTCTTAGGGCGTTGACAACCGTAGAGAAGTTAACTGCATCGGTGAATGCTGGTAGTCCGCTTTCCATGTCGGAAGCGTGCAGAATCTGAAGTTGAAAAGCCATAGGTTTCGTTGAAGCGGTTTGGAAGTGCTCAGTATAAATGCCTCACAAACGATCCCACGGCGAGATTAAGCGAGTTTAATCCTGTTATTAACGTCTAGTAATTGATCGATTAACCTTATTTAAGAAAGCATTAAGAAGACGGTGGTAAGAATACTTGGGAGAAGGGCGATCGCTTCTTTGCTTTTCCCTGATTAATTGCATTTTTCGGAGGCTGTCAGCAGTTTTTCCAGCAGAGTTTGGACGGCAGTTGGAATTCTCAAAAAGTCTCTAAAAATTGGATTTTTTTCTACTTTCTGATCTTTTTAGAGTCTTTTTAGAGCGAAGCGCATCACTTCATCGGGATAGGGTAAGAGACGGTAAATTAAATGTGAAAATAAATGTGAAAAACTCCCTAAATTGCTGAGAACTCAGGGAGCGATTCTACATTTCTATGCTGATTCAAAGCAGGACTGAGATGCAGCTTGACTAGACAGCAATCAGCTTGCGCTTGAGCCAGATATCTTCGCGGGCGTGGAGATAGCGCGGATCGGGGCTGAGGGCGATCGCCTGCTCAAAGTTTTCGATGGCGTTGCCATAGGCCTGCATTTCGGCAAACAGCAGCCCCCGGTTAAACCAGGCTTGGTGATAATCGGGCTGCATGGCGACGGCGCGATCGTAGGAATCGAGCGCTTCGGCATAGCGCTTCATGCCACACAGCGCATTGCCCCGGTTGTTCCAGGCTTTGCAGTAGGTCGGATCGAGGGCGATCGCCCTGTCAAATGCCGCTACGGCTTCTGAAAATTGCTCGGTTTCACACAGCGCGCAGCCGTGCCCGTCCCAAAATTCCGGTTGGGTTTGATTGTGATCCAGGTTCATCGTATTTATGCCCTTGTTTGCGACAGTTGTTTGCGACAGTTGTTTGCGACAGTTGTTTGCGACAGTTTTATTGTGCAAAAAGCAGCCAGACCGGTGGAGACGGGTTTCTCGCACCCAGCAGTGTGGTTTTCTCTGCCAAAAATTTGAGATTTGGGATTTTGGGTTTTGGATTTAGGATGAAAAGCAGTTCCCTTAAAGCAGTGTGCCTCCCACCATGACTTCTTCTCCTCCGGGCGATCGCCTTCCGGTTTTGACACGCAAACGGCTGAAGGCGCTGCGGGCGCTGGCGGCAACGCTGGGTGTCGCCAGTTTGGTGGTGACGGGGGCGGTGGTGGCGATTCGGCAGTTGGGGCTATTGCAAGGGGCAGAGCTAGATGCCTACGATACGCTGGTGCGGCGATCGCCCGATTTGGGGCCAGACGAGCGGCTGCTGGTGGTGGGCATTTCCGATCAAGACATTCAATCGTTGAGCCAGCCCGACATCCACGACGGCACGCTGGCCACGGCGCTGCAAAACCTCCAACAGTCAGAACCGCGCGTGATTGGGCTAGACGTGGGGCGCGATTTGCCCGTGGGCGAGGGGCGCGAGGAACTGCTGCGGGTGTTGCGAGAGAGCGATCGCATCATCGCTGGCTGCACCCTTAGCAGAGCCACCGAACCCAGCCTCGCGCCGCCCCCCGGCGTGCCTGATGAGCGGGTAGCCTTTGCCGACCTGCCCCTCGACCCCAGGGGCATCATCCGCCGCACTATCCTCGTCGTCACCGAGCCGTCCAGTCTGCCCCAGGAAACCGCCCACCGCTGCAACACGCCCGATCCCGGCAACCCATTGGTGTCTTTGGGGCTGTCGATGGCGCTGTCCTATCTGCGGACAGACGGCATTCTGCCCCAGCCCACGCCCCAAGGCGAAATCCAGCTAGGCAAGGCGCTGCTAAAGCCATTGCCGGAGGGTCAAGCGGCAGGCTATCGGCGCACGGGCGCAACCGACTATCAAGTGATGCTGCGCTATCGCTCGGCCAGCAACGCCACGCCAGTGGTGAGCCTGACGGACGTGCTGCAAAACCGGGTGCCGCCCAACCAGATCAAAGATCGCATCGTGGTGATTGGCTACACGTCAACTATTAAAAAGGACATATTTCAAACGCCTTATGGCGGCGGCAGCGACAGCGGCGAACCGACGGCTGGAGTCATTATCCACGCCCAAAGCGCCAGCCACTTAGTCAGCGCCGCCAAGGGAGAGCGGGCCCTGGTCTGGTACTGGCCTTGGGCGGTGGAGATTCTCTGGATGCTGGGCTGGTCGCTGGTCGGTGGGTCGATCGCCTGGTTTATCAGCAAGGCGCACTGGTTTTTGATCGCAGAAGGGGTAGCGGTGCTGGCGCTGGTGGGGTTGTCCTATTTGCTGTTTTTGCAAGGCGGCTGGGTGCCCCTCGCGCCAGCAGCGATCGCCCTCTTCAGCACCGCCCTGGGCGTCGTCATCCTCGATCGCGCTACCAAAGGCGGCTACACCGAGGCCCTGTTTGAACAAATGAAGGAGAAAGTGCAGGGCGTCATTAAACCCGCCATCGAAATCGATCAGGACAAACGCGCCCGCCAGGTAGCCGAAATCACCGAAAGCAGCTATTTCAAAGATCTCCAGCGGCGGGCGCGGGAAATTCGAGAGCGGCGGGCGCAGGAGGGGAGTGGGGAGTGATGGAGTGTTGGAGTAAT
>RFIF01000569.1 GCA_003695655.1 Cyanobacteria bacterium J069 | reverse complement strand
GCCCGCAAAGACCAGGGCGGCGGCGCACTGGGGGCGCTCGGTTCCCACACGTTTGACTATTTGCGCTGGCTGTTTGGCCCGGCGACACGGCTGGGTGCCTCCCTCAGCACCACGATTCCCACGCGCCCCGACCCAGCGACGGGTGAACCAAAGCCTGTGGATTCCGACGACACCTGCCGCGTGTGGCTAGAGTTGGCAGACGGCACGCCAATCCAACTCACCCTCAGCACTGTGACATTTCAAGGGCGGGGACATTGGGTAGAAGTGTATGGCGATCGCGGCACGCTGATTCTCGGCAGCGACCACCAGACCGACTATGTGCATGGCTTTAAGCTTTGGGCAGCGCCGCCGGGCCAGCCGCTCACCGAAGTGGAAATTCCCGATCGCCTCGCGTTTCCCCAAACCTATCCCGATGGTCGCCTCGCGCCGTTCATTCGCGTGGTGGATAGTTGGGTAAAGGCGATCGCCCAGGAACCCTCTCCAATGCCTACCTTGGCGGATGGGGTCTACTCCCAGTTGCTCATTGACCGCACCCACGCCTCGCATCAAAAAGGTGCCTGGGTGAGCCTGTAGCGCTCAACCCCTGGCACCTGATCGCCAACTCAAACTTGTCGCTTATCGAGCGCTAAAGTTGCTGCGGCCGTGGTCAATGCCAGAGCCAGACACCGTGCAAAATGCGCGGGCAATAGACGTGCCGCCTCTAGTCTGAATATTGCAAGTGCCGGAGGCAGGAACGGTGCGATAGCCCATTTCAGATGACTGGAATTGGTTGACCCGCATTTCAACCGTTCCTTCAAAGTTGCTCCGCACAACGCCAATATACTCGACAGATACTTGCCCAGCGTTAAGGTTGAAGGAAGCAGCATTGTTTTCAAGGGGGATAATCACAAGCTGCGCGTCGCCAGAGCCGTTGTAGCGGGCGTTGTCGATTGTGCCTGTGCCCCGGAACACGCTATTGCTGTTGGCTGGGGGCGACGGCGACGGAGCAGGAGCGCTAGAGGAAAGATATTGGGCAGAGACCCAGCCTTCGCCGCCGCGCTCGCCCACTACAAACGCCCAGCCGCCCTGACGGCGGATAATCTCGACGCGATCGCCCTCTCGCAGCACGTAGGTCACGCGATGGCTCGTGCCTGGGCCGCTGCGAACGTTTAGCTCGTCCACGGTGACAGTGGCCACCTGAGCAAGAGCAGCGGTCGCAGCAACGACAAGGGCTGCACACGCTGCAACCCCACCGGCTATCCAATGTTTTACGCGCATTGTCAATTAATCCTTGTTGTATTAAGAAACCCAAAGTAAAAGCCCAAAGTGAACCAGTCTGCCTGGGCAACCGGGCCGTCAAGATCGGCCCCGGAAATCGAATGTATTTACATAACCTGCACATCCTGCATCCCTATGAGGGAAAGCCGTGAATCAACCCGGTAGCGCAACCCATCAGTTAAATAAAGCTAAATAAAGCTGTGTAAGGCACCTGTGTAAAGTGTGTAAAGCAGTTGTGCAAAGCAGCTATGTAAAGTAACTGGTAGGCAAAATGGCTGATGATTTATCAGCCATAAACATCCAAAACTTATCAGATTTGCCCAAAGTTATAACAAAAAGCAGAGAAAGATTTCCTTAAACTTCCTTGGGCTATTTAAGTAGGAATTGCGCTCAATCTGCGGTCAATCCGCGGTTAATCCACTGTTAATCTGCTGTCAATCCGCTGTCAATCCACCGTCAATCGCAGGCAGCGGCAGCTTTCCAGAAACGGAAAGATGGCTCCGCAGTCAGTTTCACAGATCGAGAGTGGCTGGACTGAACTGGGCATATTGAGGGCGTCAGCAATGTGGGCGGGCAGCCCCACCAGGAGTTCCTCGGATGGGTACGAATCTGAACTATCGCATCGGCGGCTACCAACCGGGCACGCGACCAGAACACGCCATCCATCATCAGATGGGTCGGCTTCAGCGAGCACAACTGCCGCATCGAGTTGATCTACGAAAGTTTTTGACCGATGTCGAAGAACAAGTGGGGAATAGCTGCGTTGCCAATGCTTTTGCGGGAGCCTATGAATATCTTGCCAAGCGCGAACAGGGCGAAGCAGGCGATATCAGATGAATAGCGATTAGAGTTGCTAGAACAGGCTTTGCATTAACGGTTTTTGCGCCAGCAGTTTCAGTGATTTTAGTAGCTAGAGTCTGCTCATAATTGGTTCAGGGCTTACGCAGTTGAAACGAGTTTTATAGATTCTGGATGATTTTTCGCGGGCGCAGCCCGCGAAAAATCATCCAACTGCGTAAGTCCTATGGTTATTAACACTCTGCCGATGATTCATGCACTATCGCCGCTTTGGACAGACTAGCCTGCAACTCTCCGTCTTCTCGCTGGGGACGATGCGTTATTTAGCATCAGCGGATAATGCACAGCAGACGGTAGAACGGGCGATCGCCTTCGGCATTAATCACATCGAGACGGCGCAGGGCTATGGCCAGAGCGAGCGGTTTCTGGGCGAGGCACTGCGTGGGCGGCGGCGCGACGAACTCATCATCACCACGAAGCTGTCGCCGACGCTGGATGCAGACGCGATGGCGCGGGGCATTGACGAGTCGCTGGCGCGGCTGGGGCTGGATTATCTTGACTGTTTGGCGATTCATGGCGTGAATACGGCGACGCATCTGGCGGCGGTGGAGTCGGAAACGGGCTGTATGGCGGCGGTGCGGGCGGCCGTGGGGGATGGGCGTATCCGGTGGGTAGGCTTTTCGACGCATGGGCCGCTGGAGCTGATTATGCGGGCGATCGCCACTGACCAGTTTCAGTTTGTCAATCTGCACTACAACCTGTTTTTCCAGCGCCATGCGGCAGCGGTGGAACTGGCGCATCAGAAAGACATGGGTGTGTTCATCATTTCCCCGGCGGATAAGGGCGGACTGCTCTACACGCCGCCAGAAACCCTGCAAACCCTGTGCCAGCCGCTATCGCCGCTGCACCTGGGCTACCGCTGGTTGCTCAGCGACCCGCGCATCACCACCCTCAGCCTGGGCGCAGCCACACCGGAAGAATTGGACTGGCCGCTAGAGATGGCAGACCGGACGGAACCGTTGACGGATGCAGAGTTAGAGATTTTGGAACGACTGCGATCGCATCAATCCACGACTTTAGGAACCGATCAGTGCAGCCAGTGCTATGCCTGTTTGCCTTGCCCAGAGGCGATCAATATTCCCGAAGTGCTGCGGCTGCGAAATCTCGCTGTCGCCTACGACATGACGGCCTACGGCACCTATCGCTACGGCATGTTTGAAAATGCGGGTCACTGGTTTCCGGGGCGCAGGGGCGATCGCTGCACCGACTGTGGCGACTGTCTGCCGCGCTGCCCCGAAACGCTTGATATACCTAAGCTGCTGCGCGATGCTCAGGGCCGCCTGGGCGGGTCGCCCCGCCGCCGCCTCTGGGGTTAGAGATTTCTACATTAAACCTTTAGAAGATGCCCATCCCTCGTAGGGGGATGTTAGGCTATGGGGGATGCTGGAAGTCGCCCCGGTGTATCCGGTGTCACAATTGCCCTCATCACATTACTTAGATAGGTGTATCGCGTGGTTGCTACTCCCCAAAAAATTGAGCAAACCCCTTCAGAGACGTTTGTCAGCGCTCATGCAGAGAGCCGCGTGGCGGTGCTACTGATGGGCTACGGCGAGGTCGAGAGCTACGAAGACTTTGCCAACTATAACGAGCAGGCGCTGAACCTATTGACGGCAAAGTTTGCCCCCGTGCCCACCTGGGTTTATCCGCCGCTGGCAAAGCTGCTGGCAATGTTTGACCTGCACGAATGGCAGCACCAGCACGGGGACTTTATTTCACCCCATAACGCCATCTTTGAACAGCAGCGAGCTGGCATCGAGACACGCCTGCAAGAAAAGTGGGGCGATCGCATCAAGGTCTTCAAAGCGTTCAACTTCTGCGCGCCGTTTTTGCCAGAGCAAGTGCTAGAGCAAGTCCAGGCGGAAGGATTTGATAAGCTGCTGATCTACCCGCTGCTGGTGGTGGATTCCATCTTTACCAGCGGCATCGCCGTGGAACAGGTAAACAAAGCCCTGGCTCAGACGTTCACAGGCACAGAGCACTGGGTGAAGGGCACGCGCTACATCCCGTCGTTCTATAACGAGCCGGAGTACATCGACCTGATGGCGCGGATGGTGGAAGACAAAATTCGGACTGACCTGGCCGTGGCGCATCTGCCGTCACAAACGGGCATCGTGCTGATGAACCACGGCTGCCCCCACAAGGCAAAGGGCTTCACCTCCGGCATTGACGAAAGTCAGGCGCTGTATGAGCGGGTGCGCGAGCGGCTGATTAATCGCTATCCGCTAATTTCCGTCGGCTGGCTAAATCACCAAACACCGCTGATCGAGTGGACGCAGCCCAATGCCGAACTCGCCGCCAAAAACCTGATCGACCTGGGCGCAACGGCGCTGGTATTCATGCCTATTGGCTTTGCCACAGAAAACCATGAAACCTTGCTGGATGTCGATCACATCATCCATGGGCTGCGCCGTCGCCACCCCGAAGTGACCTATGTGCAGATGCCCTGCGTGAACGACCATCCCGACTTTCTGCAAATGGCAGCCAACTGGGCCGATGGACAAATTGCGGCGCTGTTGGCAGAAGAGGCGCTAGCGGTGAATCCTGAGCTGGCGATCGCCCTCGCTCAGTCCTATGCCGATCATGCTCATCACGGGCACGCTCATGGGCATGGACATGATCATGGGCACGCGCACGGACATGATCATGGTCACGCGCACGCGCACGGACATGATCACGCGCAAGAACCGGGACATGCCCACAGACCAGATCAGGCTGAGCACAGGCCCAACCATGCCCACGCTGCTCCTGGGTCGGCTGCACATGAGCATGAGCATTCTCACACCCATTAGAAAAGCGCTAGATGCAGTGTTTCGGGCTGGTTTTTCCTGGGCAATGCCCGCGAAAGAGCATCCCGATTTGCCGTTTTCAGAATCTTTCCCTGATCCAGATAGCCTGCCAGAGTTGCTAGAGCAGGCGGGCGATCGCCCCTCACCGCTTGCCAAAATCGCCGAAACCGCAGAAATTGCCGAAACCGCCCTGATCGAGCAAGAAATTCGTATGGGGCGCACTGTGTCGCTCGCTGACCTGATTGGGCAGGCAGGGCGCGGCCTAATGACTGGCGAGTCGCCCGTGCCCCGGCTCATGCAGGCGCGGACGGCGGTTTGCCTGTTCATCGATCGCCACCTGGCAGATTCCTCCGGCGTGCTGCAAGCCGTCCTCAAAGCCCAGGTACAAACGGACGAAGCCCACCTCAGCCGCTGGTTGGATGCGCCACTGGGGGGCCTGGCGGAAATTTTGGACAGCTATTTGGACAATGAGACGCTGCACAGCGACCTGGTGCAACGGGTCAAGATGACGTGGGGCGAATGGTCGGGCGATCGCCCCCGCTTTCAGTCGCCCAGCCAGCCGCCCCACCCCGACGATGAGTACGCCCCCGCGTCGGTGCGAGACAGGCTGGTGAAGCTGCGATCGCGCGTTTTGGCAGAGATAGCCGGGAAACCGGACGCTACAGCAGATGCTGATACTGAGGATCGGCTTGCAGGGCTTTGAGGACTTGCTTAATTTCCTGGGTGCGGTCTTTTTTCACCACCAGCGTTACCTTCTGATCGCGCACAATGACTGTATCTTCTAGCCCGATAGTGACGATCAGGTCTTCGTTATCAGTGGCGTAGAAAACTGCACCTGTCGTGTCTAGCCCGACGTGCCGCGCCAGTTCTACATTTGGCTGGTCGCCTTTCAGCAGCCGCTCAATCGCGTTCCAGTCACCCAGATCGTCCCAGCTAAAGGAAACGGGCAACACATAGGCGCGGTCGGTCTTTTCCATAACGGCATAATCGATACTCTGCTTGGGCAGCTTGGGATAGGCCGCCGGGCCGTCTTTCACCAGCGGCTGCAACACATAGGGCGCGTGGGTTTCTAGCTCAGCAAGCATCACCCCCGCCTGAAAGATAAACATGCCACCGTTCCAGCTAAAGCGGCCGCTGGCGAGAAAGTCTTCAGCAGTGGCGCGGTCGGGCTTTTCGGTGAAGCGGCTGACTTTGTAAGCAGGACAGTCGAGATAGGTGCCTGCCGGGTCACCCTGTTCAATATAGCCATAGCCCGTGGAGGGAAAGCTGGGCGCGATGCCGAGTGTGGCGATCGCCCCTTGCGCTCGCGCCAGTTCCGACGCCGCCCGCAGCGTGTTGTGAAACGCAGGCAGGTCACCAATCCAGTGATCTGCCGGGAAGAAGCCGACGATCGCCTCTTCGCCATAGCGGCGGGCGATTTCCAGCGTAGCCCAGGCCACCGCCGGAGCCGTGTCGCGGCCTTCACTTTCCACCAGCAAATTGGCTTCCGGTAGCTCCGGCATTTGTTCACGCACGCCATCTGCCAGATGCGCTGCTGTGATGACCCACAGCCCCTCCCAGCCGCCAGAGAGATCCAGGAGGCGATCGCCCGTCGCCTGAAGCAAACTTCTACCGCTGCCGTCGAGGCTCAAGAACTGTTTGGGTCGAGCCTTGCGGCTGAGCGGCCAAAACCGCTCGCCCTTGCCGCCTGCCAGAATCACTGGAATCATGCTGGTTGCTCCTCTGCGTTTACCCAGTTCCGCCTTATCGTACAAAACTTCTTCCCGGTCTAGAGTGCCCAGAACCGCCGACTTTACTGGATTTTTACGGAAAAATTTTCGAGGCTTTGCTCAGTCTTGATTCAGGTAAACAGTATGCGTACCAGGAATCCCAGAATATATGCTTCTGACAACGCTGGCTGTTGGCAACGCCGCGTCCCCCAAACTCCCGAAATCGGCCCTGTGAAGGCTACCCGTTCTGTCACTGTCCTGATCCACGGAGCTTCATGAAGATGTTTAAATAGGAGGGTTTGCATCAGGATTGAGAGTATCGGGTCAAATCGTCACGCATCTTACGGTGCGATCGCCGTCGGTTTGCTATGGTATGCCCACCGGGCGCACAAGAATCACCCAAAGGTGCAAGATAGAAAACAACACATTTATATAAACTAGGTTAAATAGGTTAAAAGTCGCAGCTCGATTAATGCGATTTTGTCAGATTAGGGTCTGGATACGATCAGTCGAAGCCAACGCAGTCGAAGCCAACGCAGTCGAAGCCAACGCAGTCGAAGCCAACGCAGTCGAAGCCAACGCAGTTACGAGGTGTGAGTCCGAGTGATAGAGTCCAAGCGTGAGCCTGAAGTAAAGCCGTCCGCATCCGAGCCAGCCAGTCCGTCTGACCTAGAACATCACCCTGAGACAGTTGCCCCGGTTTCCCAAGTCCCTGGTTCCCAAAGCCCTGGTTCCCAAAGCCCTAGTTCCCAAAGCCCCGGTTCCCAAAGTCGCGCAGCTCGCAATGCTGATCATTCCCGCATTCCTGCCGCTATTACCCGAACGGGTCAGCCACAGCGGTTTAGCCCACAGCGGTTTGGCATTGTTCGTAGCGTTCTCTGGGGGCTGGCGTTTTTCTCTACGGCGGCTATTTCGGCAACGCTGGGCGCTGGGCTAACGCTTTTGGCCCCAGATGCCGCAGACCCAGCCCAAGACGGTAACTTGCGGAAACGGGTAGGCGATGTGTTAGCCAACAGCTTCGGCTATAAAGTGACGCGCCCGGTGAACATTTTGGTAATGGGCGTTGACCATTTCACGGATGCCCCTGAAGATGCTCCCGACATTGTTTTGGGTGGACGCAGCGATGTGATGCTGCTGGTACGGGTTGACCCTGTTTCAAATACGGCTAGCATCCTGTCGATTCCGCGCGATACCCGAGTGGAAATTCCAGGCTATGGGACGGCAAAAATCAACCATGCTAATCAGGAAGGCGGCCCAGCCCTGGCAGCAGAGACTGTCAGGCATAATTTTGACGGCGTGCCGATTGATCGCTATGTGCGCGTTAGCACTGACTCATTTCGGGCTTTAGTCGATCTGCTGGGCGGTATTGAAGTCTACGTCCCCTTCCGCATGGAGTATGAGGATGTCACTCAGAAACTCAAGATTGACCTGGAGGAAGGACTACAACAGCTCAATGGCGACCAAGCAGAGCAGTTTGCTCGCTATCGCAATGATGGGCAAGGTGATGTAGGCCGAGTGCAGCGGCAGCAACAGCTTTTGAAAGCGCTCAGGGATCGGCTGGCCCATCCGGCCACGGTGACCAAGCTGCCCCAAATCATTGAAATGATGCAGCAGTATGTGGATACCAACCTGACGCTGGAGGAGATGCTGTCGCTGGGCAATTTTGCGCTGATGATGGATCGCAACGATCTGCGGATGGTGATGCTGCCAGGGCGCTTTAGCCGACCCGATGAGTCGATCGCCAGCTACTGGATTTTGAATCGGCGAGAGCGCGATCGCATTATGCAGGACTACTTCCAGGTTCCGGGCATGAACGTCCGCCTGGCCCGCAACACCGACCCCACCTCCCTCAGAATTGCAGTGCAAAATGCAAGTGGCGATGAGCGGGCAACTCGTCGTTTGGTGCGATATTTGCGCGATCAGGGCTTTTATAACGTCTACGTGATTCAAGAGTGGTCTGCTTGGGAAGGAGAAACTCAGGTGATTGCCCAGCGGGGAGACTTGGAAGGCGCAGCGATGGTGCAGCGATCGCTAGGAGTGGGTGAGGTGGTGTCTGCCTCGTTTGGAGATTTAGACTCCGATCTCACCATTCGCATCGGCACCGACTGGGTAGAACATGCCGCCAGCCAGCGAGACAGTGTGGTGAATTAGGGGTGGTGAATTAGGGCGATCGCCGATTTTCGAGATAGACCATCCAGTTTAGGGGCAATGCTCAAACTTGAGCGGTCATCTTGGGACTGATGCGGGGACTTGGGAACCGTGAGAACATGACTCTGGGAAGAAATGCAGTGTGCGTTTGCGGCGTGGGTAATCCTATGGTGAAGTCTCCGGTCAAGTCTGTCGTCGTGCGGGGTCTGGGCATTTTGCTGGTGGCCCTGCTGGCTTGTTTGTGGGTGGCGCTGAGCGCGGGCCCGGCGATCGCCGCTGTAGATACGGTGAACTACAACAATGCCGACCTCAAAGGGCAGGACTTTTCCCATGCAGACCTGTCGGGTAAGGCATTTGTCTCGGCTGAGATGCGCGGCATCAACCTAGAAGGAGCCGACCTCCGCAACGCCATCCTGACCAAGGCAATCTTGCTGCGAGCTAACCTGCGGGATGCCAATCTCACCGCCGCACTCGTCGATCGGGTGTTTTTGGTGGGCGCAGACCTGAGCAACGCCATTTTGGAAGACGCGATCATGACTCGCACCAGCTTTGAGGATGTGGTGGTGACGGGCGCAGATTTTACGAATGCCATCCTTGACCGTTATGAAATCGCTCAACTGTGCGATCGCGCTGACGGGGTAAATCCTGTCACGGGGATAGACACACGCGACAGCCTGGGTTGCCGCTGAGGCTTGCAGCGCGTCTCTTTTGGCGCTACAATAGTTCAAATGAACTAGCTTAAGCCATGCGCGCCCGACTGGAAAACGACCTGCTCTTTTTGCATAGCGACGATGTGCCGCCCTATAAGAAAACCGGCTCACAGGTGCGAAATACCTATTTTTGGGCTTTGAAGGCGATCGCTGCCCATGCCCCCTACGCTCGTGACTGGGAGTTTGACGCGGAAGTGTGGACTGCGTTACAGCGGTTGCTGCTGTCTTTCGCCGAGTCAGGCTATCTAGGGCTGCGCGAAACGCTGCTAGAATTTCCGCCCGACACCCCCATCCCCGATCCACTCCGCACCGTTTCTACTTGGGAATGAGAAGTACAGGAGTCAGAAATCAGGTGTCAGGTGTCAGGTGTTAGGACTGAAGAACTTAGGTGACTGGCTGGGTGGATTTCAGTCGATTTTGATGTTTTGACCCATGATGTTCAGTGCGATCGTGCTGTTTCCTCCAGGGTTCTGAGGGGGAGTCGATGACGCGCCTAAGGATGACGTGCCTCAGGACGACGTGCCTCAGGACGACGTGCCTAAGACAGAGGCAGGAGAATTTCAAACTCAGCACCGATGCCAGTGGGGGTGTCGGCAGGAAAGAGAATGGGCGAAGTAATGCGGAACTGGCCTCCGTGCTTGGCGGTGATGATTTGGTAGCTAACAGAGAGGCTGGTTTCTTTGGCGGTGCGGCGCTCAATCGAGAAGGAATCGCGGATGCGCTGCTGGGCGGCGGGTGAGAGTCCGGGGCCATTGTCGGTGATGCGAATCGAAACCCAGCGGCGCTCTGGTGGCGCTGCTGCGAGCGGCCTTGTCCCAGTCATATCCAAAGAATCGTCTCTGGGGGATGTCTGGGTCGCTGGGGAACTGGGGATGCTGCGCACTTCCGTAACGATTGAAATTTGGGGCTTACGGATTGGGCCGTTTGGCAGGGGTTGAGCAGGGCGATCGCCCCTTTCTTCAACCCAGCTTTGATAGACTGCCGAATTGAGCAACACCTCGATCGCATTGATCAAGATATTCATAAACACCTGGCTCAGTTGCCCGACAAAGCAGGGCACAGGCGGCAGATGTCCATACTGGCGCACAATGTCGATTTCTCCCGTCAGGCGACTTTTCAGCAGCAGCACGATGCTGTCGAGACAGTCGTGCAGGTTGGCGGGTTTGGGGTACACGTCGTCCACATGGCAAAAGTTTTGCAGGCTGGTGGCCAGGTTTTTCAGCCGCTCGGCTCCGGCGCGGATGCTGGCGATCGCCTGAGGCAAGTCCCGTTTCACATACTCCAGCTCGATCGCCTGCTGAAGCTGCTGCACGGCTGGTGGCACCGACGGCAGACAGGCTTCATAAGCAGCGACCAGTTCCAGCAGATCAGCAGCATAGCTCGACACATGGCTGAGGTTGCCCCAGATAAACCCTACCGGGTCAAGAATTTCATGGGCCACTCCGTCTACCAGCCGCCCCAGACCTGCCATCTTTTCGCTTTGAATGAGCTGCACCTGGGTTCGTTCGTAGCGCACCTGTGTTTCAATACCGCGAATCTGCCAGTGAGCGACATTCAAATCGTGGGGGCTGAGCAGGTAGTATCTGTGTCCCGACTGTACCAAAATCGGCTCGCTGTGCTGGTCGGGCGATCGCCGCAAGAGCTGCTGCGCTGCGGTCAGGATCAGCGTGCTGTTGGCTAAGATCAGTGGCGGGCGGCGGGCATAGCTGTGTAACACAGACAGCGGTCGGTTCAGAAACAAATCGGCCCCATACGGTCGCAGCAGATATTCCAGCAGGCACTGCCGCGACAACATTCCCATCAGCCGTGCCGTATCCCATAGCACCACACCCGGCAACGATGGGTGCTGCTCAAATATCTGCGCCACTTGCAGCCCGGTATGGCGATAGTCTGCCTGAAACTCATGCAGCGGCAGCTTGTCCAGTGTGGACTCGGGGCAGAGCGCTTCACTGCCAGCATCGAGCAGTTGAGGCACCAAAAATTCGCCAGGCTGGGGGCGATCGCGAGCGATCTGGAAATCGCTCGTCACCGTGAACAGGTTGTCCATAAGGCGGAAAACAGTCCGAAGGGTTGGGCAGGCAGCTCCTACAAGCAATCTCTACAAAAATTCCTTGTAAAAAGGAATAGCCGACCAAATTATTTGCTTAGGATGCCCAGGAATCAAAAAACAGCATCTATGC
>RFIF01000568.1 GCA_003695655.1 Cyanobacteria bacterium J069 | reverse complement strand
GGGGGTTAGGGTGGAGAAGCAGCTCAGAACGGAATTAGCGGCGCGACTAGAGGTCGGAGATATACATTTAAGAAAAGGGGATTTAAGAAAAGGGGTAACAGCGGGCTGGCTGAGATCTTATGAGATCTTATAGACGATCAGATGATCCTCAGCCACACGCGGCTTGAGTCATCGGGTCTGGATTATCATATCAACGTTTTCCCCCACAAATTGCGCTGCAAAATCGCTCTGCAAAATCGCTTGGGTTCGAGAGGTCGAGATGTCTAAAAAGCAAAAATTTCCCCACCTGGTTGGTTCCAAATGGACTTCGCTGCAAACTACCTGGGGCTGGCGACATTTTCAAGTAGTGAACCGCAAAAACGAGGGTGAGTGGGTGTTTGCTGAAATGGTGGCCTCTTGCGATCCCCATGTGCGGTTTTGGATCAACGCCAAACAGCTTAAGGAGCGATCGCTCTGGCAAGCAGGCTGGCGATCGCTCCAGGAACAGGCTAATGATTCAGCCAAGGCGCTTTAGCGAGTCGGCGGGCGGCGGCGCTGGAGAAATTCGGGAATATCCAACCCAGGGCGCAGGCGGGGATCGGCCGAGGGCGTGGTGGGCATGGTGCCAATCGGAGGAGCTGTGACGGTGCGCTTTAGCGGAGCCACTCGACTCGACTGCAACGCGGCCACCTCACCAGGCGAGAAGCCAGTAGCAATCACCGTAATTTGCACTTCACCCTGGAGGCGATCGTCAATCACTGCCCCAAAAATGATGTTGGCATTGGGATCAACCGCTTCATAAATGATCTCCGCTGCCGCATTCACCTCATGCAGCGTCAGGTCAGTGCCGCCGCGAATGTTGAACACCACGCCGCGCGCGCCATCGATGGAGGACTCCAGCAGTGGCGAGGAGATGGCAGCCGTAGCGGCTTCTCGCGCTCGCGATTTGCCCGTGCCAATGCCAATGCCCATCAGCGCCGAGCCAGCGTCAGCCATCACGGCCCGCACGTCCGCAAAGTCCACATTCACCAAACCAGGAATTGTAATGATGTCGGAGATGCCCTGCACGCCCTGGCGCAGGATGTCATCCGCCACGCGGAACGCATCTTGTACCGGAGTTTCTGCCGAAATCACCGTCAGCAGCTTGTCGTTGGGGATCACGATCAGCGTATCGACTCGGCTTTGCAGTGCGGCAATGCCTTCTTCTGCTTGGGAGGTGCGGCGCTTGCCTTCAAAGGTAAACGGGCGAGTCACTACGCCCACCGTTAGCGCGCCCACTTCTTTTGCGACTTCGGCGACAATCGGTGCTGCGCCCGTGCCCGTGCCGCCGCCCATGCCTGCGGTGATGAACACCAGGTCAGCATTTTCTAGCGCACCGGCAATTTCATCGCGGGATTCTTCCGCTGCCTTTTCGCCTACGGGGGGATGTCCGCCTGCACCCAGTCCGCGCGTCAGTTTTTTCCCCACCTGGAGACGATTTGGGGTGGACGCATTGGTAAGTGCCTGGGCATCGGTATTGACTGACCAGAACTCGACACCGGAAACCTGGCTGGCAATCATGCGGTTTACTGCGTTGCAGCCGCCCCCGCCTACGCCAATGACCTTAATGCGGGCTAGACTGCTTGGCACGATGTCGTTTTGTCCTGACTCTTCTGAAAGGGATAGTTTTGCGTCGTGAGTCTGGTTTAGATGAAGCCCAGAGTTAGCGCCGGTATTGGCAAAAGGGTTTGCATTATTCATTGGTCAAAGGTGACTTAATTCGTTAACCAGGCGGGGGAGCCAGGCGTAATATTTACATCAATACTACACGTGCAGTCCGCATCCACATCCCTAAATTTTGGCCTTTGAAGGCAGTTCTCTGACCTGCACTTCTCTGGCGTTTCTGACGTTGGAATAGGCGGAGAGAGCTGTGGGAACCTGATGCGGACTCAAGCTCAAGGAGATCGTAATTTTCGACGTGAATCTAGCTGAGAGTAGGATAAGAACTGCAACTTAAGCAATGAAGCAGGCGATCGCAGAACATCCCAAACGCCTCATCATGGATACCCATTCGAGAGGTTTCTCGAGGGAATGCGAGGTCTAATTCTAACTAACTATAGTGCAACTTGATTGGAAAACAAACGAAAGTTCTCAGACTGTGGCTCAGGGCAGATTAACATTGGGCGATCGCCCTACAAGCACAGCATTATCACTAAACCAGCGCCAAATCAGCGCCTCTTGGCTACCAAGCAGCGGGTGCATTGATAGCAGGAGAGGGGATAGCAGGAGCAGGCGCAACATCAGGGCTAACCGGAATCTCTGCGGGCGCATCCTGGGCTTCGGCATCTGGAGCCGCATTCTCCCCAAACGCATTCTCCCCAGAGCGGACTTCCCAGGCTGGCTGCGTTCCTGCGGTAGCAGGAGCGGTGCCAAAGCTGCGGGTGTCTCGCGTTTGAAGTAGCGGCTTATCGGGATTTTGCAGATCGATGTAAATGACCTGACTGAGATTGATCTGGGTCGGCAGTTGCCGCAGTTGGTCTAGGGCGCGGAGCTGTTTTGGCAAGCGGGAGTCGTAGCCGCCCAGGTGAACCAATCCCAGCTCTGTCCTGAGGATCAGATTAGATGCATTGCGCCAGTCGATTTCCTGAATCGCGATCGCCCCTGGGAACTGCTGCTGATGCTGGCTCAGGTCGCGATAGAAGCTGGCCCACTCGTCCTGCTGCTCGGGGCGAAACCCGATGACCCGCAGCGACGGCAGCGTTAGCCCTGCTTCTAGTGCCGAATTTTCGTCCATGGGCACGAGGAATCCGGTCGCATCGAGTAGCCCGGTTGTGGTGCTAGTGGTGGCGTTGGGGTCAGTAGAACCGGGGCTTGCAGGCGCAAGCAGGGCGATCGCCACCGGATCTCGCTCCTTCACCTCAATTGTCAGGCTGGGCGGAAACAGGTGGCGCGTCACCACTGCTTGGGCAATGATGCCCTTGGATTCAAGCTGATGGGCGATCGCATCAGAACTAAGCTGCCAGAGGGCTTTGGGATAGTCGATCTCCAGGAGCGATCGCACTTTGTCGTCTGGCAGCAGCCGATTGCCTTCAACCGTCACCTGCTGAGGCGACAAAATCAGCCAGGCTGGATGAGTTAGCAGCCACACTGCCCCACCCGCCATCCCCATCACGATCGACAGTCGCCATGTTGCCTGCAACGCCCGCCAGCGCCGCTGCTGTCGCAACCGTCTGCGCCGATCGGCAAGCTCTGTCCGCGAGATTGAAATAATATCCGCCATGAATCTTTGCTGTGAACCGTGCGTCAGCCGGTCTAGACTTGCCTATCTAGACAAACCTAATCTAGACAAATTTTAGGCAGCGCTTGACTGCTTTCCCTGGTATATCCTGTTTTTGTAAAATTGCCACAGGATTTCACAGACTTTCCCAAGCGGGATTTTGAACCCAATTGCTTCAGATATTTCACAGACAGATATTTCACAGACAGATATTTCACAGACAGATATTGAAACGAGTTTTATAGATTCTGGATGATTTTTTGTGGGCGTAGCCCTCGAAAAATCATCCAACTGCGTAAGTCCTGAGATATTGCAAAGACTTGGAAATTCTGACTGAAAT
>RFIF01000567.1 GCA_003695655.1 Cyanobacteria bacterium J069 | reverse complement strand
TGAGGAATCGACACTATCGCGCCCGCCCCAGCAAGTCAAGCTAGGGGCTGAAACCCCTAAGAAACCAGTGTTTTGCTGACAATTGATGACAGCCCCTAGCTTCCGCAATTTCCGAGGTGTGGCAATCCGAACGGACACACTCAGAACTCCGTGCGAAATGAGCGTCCTGGGGCTGGAATCTAATTGATGTACCAATCACTCAACTGTCACATTTATGACTGCTCCTTCATCCCAGGGACAATCGCTGCAAGCCCCGGTTGCTCGTTTGATGGACTTACTGCGCCAGGAGCCAGCGCTGCGATCGCACCTCGACACCACCCAGGCCGAGGCTTCGTTGGCTAAGGCGATCGCCCCCACGTTTGAAATCGTTTTTGCCGGAGCCTTTAGCGCCGGAAAATCCATGCTGATCAACGCGCTGCTGGAGCGCGAACTGCTCTATAGCGCCGAAGGACACGCTACGGGTACGGAATGTCGCATTGCCTACGCCGAAGCCGGCCAAGAGCGCGTCGTGCTGACCTTTATGAGCGAGGCAGAAATTCGCGAGCAGGCGGCGGCGCTGTGCCAGCGGCTGGGCGTCACCGCCTCGGCCGACATTCGCCAGGCGGACGTGGTAAACCTGCTGCAAGGGCTGTGCCGCGACGTGATTGCCACTGAGGGCGGCGAGAGCAAGTCGGAGCGGGCCAAGCAGGCCAGTGCGCTGAACCACTTGCTAGAAGGGTTTGTGGCGAATGGCGATCGCCTCCACCCGACGCAGAACCAGACCTATTCGATGGAGCAATTCCAGTTCGCCACGCTCCAGGAAGCTGCCGCCTACGCCCGCCGGGGAGCCAACAGCGCCGTGCTCAAGCGAATTGAATATTACTGCCATCATCCGCTGCTGCAAGACGGCAACATTCTGGTGGACACACCGGGAATCGACGCACCCGTAAAGCGCGATGCGGAGCTGACCTACCGCAAGATCGAAAATCCCGATACCTCGGCGGTGGTGTGCGTGCTGAAGCCCGCCGCAGCAGGTGACATGACCAGCGAAGAGACGGATCTGCTGGAGACGACCCGCAGTAATCCCGGTGTGCGCGATCGCGTCTTTTATGTGTTCAACCGGATTGACGAAACCTGGTATAACACGCAGCTCCGGCAGCGACTCGATCGGCTGGTGCAGGAGCAGTTTCAGGATACCAACCGGATTTATCGTACGAGTGCGCTGCTGGGTTTCTTTGGCAGCCAGATTCGGAATCTGGGGGCGGGCGATCGCTACGGGCTGGATTCTATCTTTGCCGACAGCATTCGCATTAATGGTGAAATCGAAGACACGCCGCAATTCATCAGCGAGTTCAACCGCTATTGCGCCAACTCTGGCAAGCTGCCTGCCGATCGCTTTCGCATTGACGTGCGCAGCTATGAATCGCCGAATGAAAACTACGTGCGAATCCTGAACGAACAAGGGCGATCGCTTGTGGATCAGTTGATTCACGACAGCGGGATCGAAACCTTTCGCGATGCCATCACCCGCTACCTCACGGAAGAAAAGCGCCCGCAGCTTCTTGCCACGCTGGCAGACGACTTGCAGCCGCTCTGCATCGCCCTCCGCAAAGCCTACCTCGACGCCTGGCAGCACATTGGCAGCCAGCCCCGCGACCTGGAAGGCATTAAGGCGATGGAACTGCGCCAGCTCAGCCACGACCTGAAGCGCGTCGGCGAGTCTTTCCAGCAGGACATTGAAGAATCGGTGAATGAAGCCGTCGCCAGCAGCCTCAACACGGCGTTTGAGGACGATTTCAAACGGCTGAAAGCGCGCATGGTCAGCCGTTTGGACGAGCTGCTGCACACTTTCTCCGTCAGCGAGGTGCATCGCCAGGCGCAGGCCAGCCACAAGCGCAACTCCGTCGTGCCGCTGTCGGGCATTCTCGCAGAAGCGTTCTATTACCTGGCAAACGGGCTGGAAGCAGTGCTGGTGGAATCGTCGCAAGACCTGATGGCGCGGTTCTTTCAGCGGCTGATCGACCGGGTGCGCCAGCAAGACTATTACCGTGACCTGTATCGCCTGCTGGGCAACGACGGCGGCATCGAGCAAGCCCTGCGCCGCCTGCGCGACCAGGCGACCTTGGCGCTGGAAAATGAGGCAAAGACGGAGTGCGATCGCTATGTGCGGGAACGCCCGGAGTTCTACACCGAGGGCACCTGCTCGATCTGGCAACTGCGGCAAACGCTGCAACAAGCCTGTCGCGGCTACGACTACCAAACGATGATCGAGGCGGAACCCGCGATTCGCCAACTGCTCAAGCTCGACTTTGAGCAAAAGGTGAAGGACACCATCACCCGCACCTTCCGCCAGACCATCAACCAAACCCTGAACGCGCACCTGCTGCCCAGCGCCCAACGGCAGGCAAACCACATCCTCCAGCAATATGACGCTGCCCGCGCCTACCTGGCCCGCGTGCTGGAAAAGGAAGCTGAGGAAAAAATCCGCCAGCTCGATCGCCAGAAAGCAGACCTGGAGCAGCGCATCGCCGCCTACAACGAATCGGTGCTGGGTGTGAACACTTGCCTGGAAGCGATGCAGCTCGACCGCAAATCGCTGCCCCTCATCACCGACGCGGATCTCGTCGTGCTGCCCGTCGAGGAACCCGCTGAAGAAGCGGGAATGCTAGAAGGAATGGAAATTGCGGAAGGGGCGATCGCCTAACTTCACAACTTCGTTGAACCCGGTCGTTCTAGACGGGCGATCGGGTTACTCTTACTCAAATCAAGGAATCGATTCTTCACGTAAAGCTTATCGTTCAAGTATTAGAAAATTCGATATTTTCGTACAGATCTGAAATTTGGATCGAAAGCTCTAAGGTGCGGAGAGAAAGGATGACAGTCGGGTCATCATATTCTGAAAATAACCATTGGTTTGCTGCAACCTTGACGTGATGTTCAACGTGTATTTTGAATTGATCAACCAGGAGATATTCTTGGAAAGCCGGAATCGTTCGATAAGCGAAAAATTTGTCACCTCGGTCATAGGTTTGAGTGGATTGAGAGAGAACTTCGGCAATAAAGCATGGATTCACAACCGTATCTTTTCGTCCGGTTTGTAACTCCAACGGCTTCGGCAGAACCATTACATCTGGATAGGTGTAGAGGCTTATGGTGGGAATCCAAAGCCGCTGATCCACGTGAAATGTTTCGTAAGGCTTCCCTTTTAGTCCAAGACTGAGTGCAATGTAGAGATTACCGCTGATTCTGTTATGTTCCGGTGTGCCGCCCGTCATGGGAATCACTTCTCCATCGCGATACTCGTTGCGTGTTTCTGAGGCAACTTCGAGTTCCAGATATTCTTCAGCGGTGTAGCGTTTGACCTCAGGCTGCGCAATCATTGCGGGTCTACCTCTCGTGCTTCAGGCTGCCGAATCCAAAGGGACTGCATTCTATGATATCTATCTATGATCTTACCGAAAATTTGGGCACGCTAAATAAAGACTAGCCGGAGAGCTAAATGGAGAGGGCGATCGCCCTTCTGGGCACACTAAATGTTGATCTTTAGAACACTCGGCAGTATCTATGTCCAACCACGAATTTCTATCTAATTTCAGCAGGGCTATTTCATTCTAGACAGAGGAGGGCGTTTCCCGTAAGCTGGCATTGTCGCTTTTTCCTGCTTGGCCATGACAACGC
>RFIF01000566.1 GCA_003695655.1 Cyanobacteria bacterium J069 | reverse complement strand
TCAACAAATTTCGGATCTTGTCATGTGCCATTCGCCGAGTGGGGTGGAGGGCGAGGTCGATGCTTATTTGCTGGCGCGGTTTCGGGCGCTGGGGCTAGAGGCGTGGCTAGATGAGGCGGGCAATGCGATCGCCAAGATTCCAGGACGCGATTCTGAGCCTTCGGCAGGGGGTGGGGCCCGGCCGGCGATCGCCATCACGGGGCACAAGGACGAAATCGGCGGCATTGTGAAATTCATTGGGGATGCCGGGCGGGTGCAGGTGCGGAAACTGGGCGGCGCGTTTCCCTGGGTCTATGGCGAGGGTGTAGTGGACTTGCTGGGCGATCGCATGACTTTGAGCGGCATCCTCAGCTTTGGGTCGCGGCATGTGTCGCATGAGTCGCCCCAGAAGGCACAGCAAGAAGACCAGCCTGTCCGCTGGGAAGACGCCTGGGTGGAAACCAAGCGCTCGGCGGAAGAACTGGCGGCGGCGGGCGTTCGTCCCGGCACACGCATGGTGGTGGGCAAGCACCGCAAGCGTCCCTTTCGCCTGGGCGACTTTATCGCCAGCTACACGCTCGATAACAAAGCCTCGATCGCCATTTTGCTGGAGCTAGCCAGCGTTCTCAAAGCACCCGCGCTGGATACCTATCTCGTCGCCTCTGCCAAGGAAGAAGTTGGCGCAGTTGGCGCGCTCTACTTCAGCCGCAATCGTTCGCTGGCTGCCCTAATCGCCCTGGAGATTTGCCCGCTGTCGGCGGAATACCCGATCGCTGATGGCGAAGCGCCCGTGCTGCTGTCGCAAGACGGCTACGGACTTTATGATGAAGGGCTAAATCAGGAATTGCGCCAGGCCGCAGAGCAGGCGAACATTCCGCTCCAGCTTGCGGCTATCAGCGGTTTTGGCAGCGACGCCTCAATTGCCATGAAGATGGGGCACGTTGCCCGCGCCGCCTGCCTCAGCTTTCCCACGCAAAACACGCACGGCTATGAGATTGCACACTTAGGGGCGATCGCCAACTGTGTCCCAGTGTTGAAAGCCTATTGCGAGATGGATTGGGGAGAGTGAGGGAGTGTTGAGGTGTTGGGGTGTTGGAGTATTGATAGAGAGATGAGGGGATAACGAGATGAGGAGATGTCTAAATCATTCCCCTTGGAAACTCCATCACCCGCTCCCCTCATCTCTTCATCCCTGAGCAAACCTGCTCCAACACCCCGTCACTCCAACACCTCAACACTCCATCACCCCATCACAACTTCCCCTTCTCCCGCAATCACTTCACCGAGCACCCAAGACTCGAGTCCTTGATTTTGAAAAAACTGGCGCGTTTCGTCAGCGCGATCGCCCGGCACCAGCACCACAAACCCGATGCCCATATTGAACGTGTTGAACATCTCAGCGCGGGCGACGGAGCCGGCCGATTCTAGCCAGGCAAACAGGGGCGGCATTGTCCAGCTTGTGGGATCTACGCGCACGCTTTGCCCCTTGCCCAGACAGCGAGGCAAGTTTTCGGGCAGGCCGCCGCCCGTGATGTGGGCCATGCCGTGGATCGGCAGCCCAGAGCGCAACGCCGCCAGCACGGGCTGGACATAAATGCGCGTCGGCGTCAGCAGGACTTCGCCAAGGGACGCGCTGCCTAGTTCGGCGAGAAAGTCGGTTAGCTCCAGACCCACCTGTTCCACAATTTTGCGAACCAAGCTGAAGCCGTTGCTGTGGAGTCCGCTGCTGGCCAGGGCGATCGCCACATCACCGATTTGCACCTGCGACCCGTCAAGGATCTGGCTCTTTTCCACCAGACCCACACAAAAGCCCGCCAGGTCATATTCCCCTGGCAGGTAAAATCCGGGCATCTCTGCCGTTTCGCCGCCCAGTAGCGCACAGCCCGCCTGTTTGCAGCCGTCGGTAATCCCTGCCACAACAGCCGTAAGCTGATCTTCATCCAGCTTGCCTGTCGCCAGATAATCTAGAAAGAACAAGGGTTCTGCGCCGCAGGTCAGCACGTCGTTAACGCACATGGCTACCAGGTCAACGCCCACCGTGTCGTGGCGATCGCACTGATGCGCCAGCTTCAGCTTGGTACCCACGCCGTCCGTTCCCGACACCAGCACGGGTTCCCGATAGCCCGTCGGCAGTTGAAACAGTCCGCTAAACCCGCCGATGCCGCCCATCACCTCCGGGCGGTGCGTACTGGCGACCATTTCACCAATCCGCCGCACAAAAGCGCGCCCTGCTTCTACATCTACCCCTGCCTGCCGATAGTCCATGAGTTCCCGCTTGTGGAGTGCAAGGATATTTTACAGGGGTTGGCGGTTAGGGATTAGGGGTCAGGGATCAGGAGTCGGAGGGCAGGAGCTTGGCCCATTCTCCTATCACTCCATCACACCATCACGCCCTCTCCCTCAGCAATACGGCGTCACATCCTCGCCGCAATCGTCTGCCAGATAAGATAAGGCGCGGAACCGTAGCCCTACGAGCTGCTCATACAGCGGATTGAGCTTACACATAGCGGGAATGTGGACAATCTTGCGCCCAAAGAGCATCACGTCACGCTCGAAGGGACACTGCGGCGGAATCATTTTACAGAGAAAACGGGCCAGGCGCGGATCGTGAACTTCCAACCCATCCAGCCATTCTTGCACCGGAGCCAGCACGGGCAGATAGTGCTCGTCGCCCAGGTCGGCAAAACCATCCACCGTGCCGCTGGCGCTGATTTGGGTCAGCGTGTGACGTAGAGAATCCAGCACCCCAGGCTGGAGATCGAGCGCGGTGCAATATTCCTGAAGCAGGCGATCTTCGGCGGGGGAATAGGTGCCGTCGGCGATCGCCACCATGACGGCGGTTCGCAAAAAGTTTTCGGCGATCTTGGGGTCGTTGCCCAGCCCTTCGGCCACGGCTGCGGGCATGATGTGGGCCGCGCCTTCTAACTCGGTCTTGGGGGCAAGTTCGATCTCGGTCAGGTCAGAAATCAGCGCTTTTTCATGTTCGTCAAAATTGCCATCGGCCCAGGCGAGGGCGAGCAGACCGCGCAGCCAGGCCGAGATCTGTTGATTGCTATAAGGAGATTGCACTGCGCCAGTCATACGGAGGGAAAACGGGAGTAAAAGAGTGAGGGTCATGTGGCGAAATCCATCACGGGTAGCAGGGGTGAGGTGCCAGGGGTCAGGTGCTAGGTCTGAAAGCCAGACTTGTCGAAGTCTCAGCGATTTCAAGTTGCCCTAATCTGGTCTTCCAGTCACTATTCCATGCTAACGGGGCGATCGCCTGCGCCATGCTCCTGGCACTGGAGAGAATCCCGAACCCGCCGGGTCAAAATGACGGAGGTGTATAACAGAGGTGCCATTTGTGCCCTATCGAACCAGCGTGATGAACTGCACGGCAACACTCTAGCAGATTTCCGAAATCTGGCCATGCTGCCTGCTATTCCGCCTCGCCAATCAGCGTAAATGCGCCCCAGTCGCGGGAGCTGGGGTATTGCTGCATGGTGGTAAGCATGGCGCGACGCAGCGCTTGTGCTCGGTTAGGATTTTGCCTGAGGTTTTGATAAAAAGCGGTCATCAGCGCGGCGGTGGAGTCGTCGGGCACGGCCCACAGCGACACCACAACGCTCGAGGCCCCCGCCGAGATAAACGAACGCGACAGCCCAATGACGCCATCGCCCGTAATCTTGCCGCGCCCCGTATCGCAGGCGCTCAGCACCACCAGATCGGCATTGGGCAACGACAGACCCAGGATTTCATTGGCTGTTAGCAAGCCGTCGGATTGGGCCGTGGGAGCCAGCGCCAGTGCCCCTGGCACGCCAAGTCCCGCCACGTCATCCAGCAAACCGTGGGTTGCCAGGTGAATGATTTGGGCACTGGCCATGCGCTGGGCGATCGCCGGTTCGCTGGCCTGGTGGCCCGTAATGGCCTGCGTATCGAGAATTTGGGCGATCGCCTGCGCTTCTTGCTCCGCGTAGGGCAGGCTGCCGAGGGGCTGGGGCGGTTCGCCAACGCTGGGCATCGCGGGGTTGCCCACAATCAGCGGCGTTTCGACTCTAGAACGCTGGCTCTGTCGCGCATGGGTCAGCGCCAAAATCTGAATCGCTGGAGCCGTGCGCAGGGTGTGCCGCTCGATTAAAAACGAGCCGTCTGCCGCTTGCAGCGTAGCGAAGGGCACAAGATAGAGCTGTCCCTGCGGAATGAACACCACCTGTGCCTCTGGGTCGCGGGGCAGCAAATCGGCGATCGGTTCAATCAGCAATTGGTGCAGGGCTTGTAGCTTGCGGCTAATGCGGCGCATGGGTGTGGCCGACGGAGGCGCATCGGCAATAGCGCGGCTGTCAAGCAGATCACTGCGGGTTTGCGAGACGAGGCTGGCGACTTGCACTTCGGTCGAGGTTGCACCCCGCCCCAGCGCCGCCGCCACACGGGTCTGCTCGGCAG
>RFIF01000565.1 GCA_003695655.1 Cyanobacteria bacterium J069 | reverse complement strand
TCCTCCACACCCACGCAGCGGCAGTCAAGATGCACCTCACCCGGAAACGCCTCCATCAGCATCATTTGCAAATCGCGGCGGGCCACAGGATAAGGGCGCTGCCCCACTTTGTGGATTAGCGGCGCGAGTTCGATATGGTTCAACAGTTCCCCGGTTTTGGTGTGGTACTGCATCCGGTTCATGATGCCGCCAATGCTGGCCATGCGATCGCCCAAACCCAGGCGATTTAGCACCTTCACCCCGTTCGACCAGACCGAAATGCCCGCCCCCACTGGTCGCATTTCCTTGACCCGGTCATAGACTTCCACTTCGTATCCCGCCTGTCGCAGTGCGAGGCCAGCCGTCAAGCCCCCAATCCCCGCCCCAACTACGATCGCCTTCAGGTTTTGCATAGATCTCCCATCTGTGGCTGTCCTGTATACGGTATACAGCGTCTTATAAACCCGTTTGAATTTGAACAAAGAAACAAGACAAAAGCGACGAACAAAAATCAGAGGCAATCAAGGCTCTGTTTTGTATCTTTTATTACTAAATAAAGTCTCAAATGCTTGGCAGAAAAGCTTTTCAGGCTGCTCTTTCAAACAAGACTCGCTCTTATTCTAATCGGTTTCCAGCATTGCTTCTTGAGCTAGAGGATTTTCTGCTTGACTTGATATCTTAAAGTGATATTATTTTTTTCAGGTCAAAGATATCATATTGCGATACTAGACCTGCGTCCCGGTGTGGCTGGTGTTGCTCCCCATCAGCCACCTGACGGCGCTTGGGCGATCGCCTAAGCTGTGACGCTGCTTTAGCCATCCTGCAATCAACCCTCTGCCCCCAAGCTCTCTATGACTACTCCGAATACTCCGGATACTCCGTCTTCGCCCCAGTTCGACCCCCTGTTCACCTGTGCGGTCGCATTTCTGACTTCAGCCAGCCTGACGGTTGTGCTGATTCAGGCATCCAAACCCTCTTCTCGCAGCTTGCCCGAACCCTCACCCACTGTTATCCCGCAACCACTCCTGCCCCAAAATCCGGTCGATCAGCCATCGAATCAAGCCGAACTGCTGGCGCTGAGAGCGTCGTTAGCCCAGCAAGAAGCAGCGCTAAGCCAAGCCAGAAGCCTGGCCCAAGCATCGCAACTGGAAGCGCAAAGGATGAAACAGGCAGCCGACCAGGCCCTCGCCCAACTACGGCAGATTCAGTCCGATGGGCAAACGCTGGCCATCTGTACGAATGCGACCAATGACCTGATCGACAGCATTGAATTCAAAAAGCCTAGAATGCCTGAATGGGTTGAAATTGGGTCAAAAACGGCGGATTTTGTGCGATCGCAAATCGAGCAAGACGGAGCCTGTCGGCGATCGCGCTCTATTGCCCGCCGCCTTTTATCATCTGCCCCGTCCTACGTGGAGTAAACGCTCGATAAACTTAACCAGCAGTCCCAAAAACCTGCCATACAATAGAAGCATTGGCGATGGGTATTGGCACAAGTTGCCAGCTCCACCCTCATTGCGGGCCCTCATTGCGGGAGGTGTCTATGCTTGTCATCCTTATGGAAGATCAATTGCTTCAGCCGCAGCAAGTCTGTCAAAGCTGTCTCATGGCCGATCGCAGCGGACAACCCCGCTGGCAACAGGGGCAGTTGCGGTGCGGCCGCGCCTTGGAGAAGCCTTCAGAAAACTTGCCAGAACAATACGAGTGCCAGATGGGCTTTCGCATTGCCAATATTGAGTCAGCTTAGGGGCTGCTAGGTTTCAGGGGTCAGGTTTCAGGAGTCAGGTTTCAGGAGTCAGGTTTCAGGGGTCAGGTTTTAGGCGGGGTGAGTTGCAATATTCACGCTCTCCTTGCATGTGGTGCGTGACATTCAAGAGCCTAGAACCCAAGAGCCTAGAATCCAAGAGCCTAGAACCGCAGTCGCTGTCGGAAATTGTAGACCGATTCTACCAGTCCAATGGCGATGAAGTTAGTCAGCAGGGCCGATCGCCCATAGCTGAGCCAGGGCAGCGGAATCCCCGTGATTGGTGCCAGACCAATTGTCATGCCAATATTCACCAGCACCTGAAACACAATCATCGACAGCACGCCGATCGCCAGCAGAGAGCCAAAATTGTCCTTGGAATTTTGGGCGATGATGACAAGGCGGAAACAAATTAGCCAAAAGCAAATCAGCACGGCAACACAGCCCACAAAGCCCAGCTCTTCGCCAATGGCGGAAAAAATAAAGTCGGTGTGCTGCTCGGGAATGAAATTGAGCTGGGTCTGGGTGCCCTGATTGAGTCCGCGGCCAAACAGCCCGCCTGCGCCGATGGCAATCCGCGACTGGATCAGGTGATAGCCGCCGTTGAGCGGGTCTTTGTCGGGGTCGAGAAATAGCGTGAGGCGATCGCGCTGATATTCCTTCAGCAGTCCCCATAGCAGCTTGCCCATGCCGCCTGCCACCAGGTTTGCCGTGGCTGCTCCCAGCGCTCCTAGCAGCGGCCAGGGCAACGTCCGCCAGCCTAAAAAAATCATTAGTGCTGCCCATGCCATCCACCCTGGCAGATAGACACTGAACAAAATAGCCGACACCAGTGGCGACAGCAGCAGCAGCAGCCAGCCGGGATTGGCATTGGCCCAATAGAGCATTCCCAGCGTGATGGCACCAAACACCAGCCCCGTGCCCAGGTCAGGTTGCAGCATGATCAGCACCCAAGGAACTGCCGTGACGGCGATCGCCCGGATCATCGCCGGAATCGTGGAAGCGGTGCGCTCATGCAGCAGCGCCGCCAGCGAGATAATCACACCCACCTTGGCAAATTCGGACGGCTGCACGTTAAAGCTGCCAATCGTCACCCAGCTCTGGGCACCGTTGGCAGTCGTGCCAATTAAAATCACGATCAACAGTGACACGTTGACGATGGCGTAAATCAGCCAGTGCCAGTTAATCAAATTGTCGTAGCGCCAGCGGGCGATCGCCAGCGCCAGCACCAGCCCCACCGTTCCCGTCACCCAATGCTGCACCCAGTCCGTGAGTTGCAGCGACAGCTCCGCGCTGCGGATGACCAAGCCGCCCAGCACCGTCATCGCGATGACCAGCCCCAACAGCGACCAATCTACATCCTGCCAGGGATAAATCAGCGACTTCCAGCGAAACCGACCGAGAAACGACTTTTGCAGCATAGGCTTGGGGAGTGAACAGGTTTCAGGTTTCAGGGGTCAGGTTCTAGGCAGGGCTTACGC
>RFIF01000564.1 GCA_003695655.1 Cyanobacteria bacterium J069 | reverse complement strand
GTTGAAACGAGTTTTATAGATTCTGGATAACTTTTCGCGGTCGCAGCTCGCGAGAAGTCATCCAACTGCGTAAGTCCTAAAACTAATTGACTAAATAAAGCCGCAAACAGCCAAAGCTGCAAACAGCCAAAGCCGCAAACAGCCGCAACGCCTTTATTAGTTCAGCTAGTTCAGCTCCCACCAGCCCAGGCTTGGCCCCAGAAATCGCACCACCACCCAATAGACCACCAGCAGCACGATGCCTGCCCAAGCGCCCCGGCTTGTCAATTGTGAAAATTGCTTTGCCTGACTGGGCTTAATCGGGATGCCGGGCAAAATATTCTCTTCTTTCCCGTACTTTTCGCCCAGAGATTCCTTGCGTCGCTTTGATTCTCCCATAGTCACCTACTCGCCAAAACAGCTTTATAAACTAGCGTATCCAAGTAACTAGCGTATCCAGTCCGTGACGCGCCTAACTACACGTTAAAACGGAACAGCAGCACATCGCCCTCTTGCACCAGATATTCTTTGCCTTCACTCCTCACCAGTCCTTTTTCTTTGGCGGCGGCCATCGAGCCAGTGGTAACCAGGTCTTTATAAGCCACTGTTTCGGCTCGAATGAAACCCCGCTCAAAGTCGGTATGAATCACGCCTGCCGCCTGAGGAGCCAGCATTCCAGCGCGAATCGTCCAGGCGCGGGTTTCTTTCGGGCCAGTGGTGAAGTAGGTGCGTAGACCCAGCAAGTCATAGGTGGCGCGAATCAGCGATTTGAGTCCGCCTTCCTGCACCCCCAGCGACTCCAGAAAATCTGCCCGCTCCTCGTCCGAGAGTTCGACCAACTCTGACTCGACCTGCGCCGACACGACGACCACTTGAGCATTTTCAGCGGCGGCGATCGCCCGCACCTCTTCCACCCAGGCATTGCCTGTCGCCAGGTCATCTTCTGACACGTTGGCGGCATAGATCACGGGCTTGCGGGTCAGCAGACCCAGCGGTTTTACCAGCGCCTCTTCTTCGGCAGTCAGCTCCACCAGCCGTGCCGATTTGCCCTCGTTTAGCACCGCCAGCAGCTTGTCCAGCAGCGCCAGTTCTGCCTGCGCATCTTTGCTGGTCTTAGCCTGCTTGCGAGTGCGATCGGCCCGCTTTTCGAGCTGCGACAGGTCTGCTAGCGCTAGCTCCAGGTTGATCACCTCAATATCGCGCACCGGATCAACCGACCCCGCAACGTGAATAATGTCATCGTTTTCAAAGCAGCGGACGACATGGACGATCGCATCCACCTCGCGAATGTTGGCCAAAAACTGGTTGCCCAACCCTTCCCCTTTGCTGGCTCCCTTCACCAGCCCGGCGATGTCTACAAACTCCACCCGCGCTGGAATAATTTCCGCAGAGTTAGAAATCTTGGCCAGCACCGCCAGCCGCTCGTCGGGAACCGCCACAATGCCCGTGTTGGGTTCAATGGTGCAAAAGGGAAAGTTAGCGGCTTGGGCCTTGGCGTTGGCCACCACGGCATTGAAGAGGGTCGATTTGCCGACGTTGGGCAGTCCGACGATTCCAGCTTGAAGCATAGGGAGAGGTGGGAAAAAGGATCAAGGAGGAGGAATGGATTAAAAGTCTTCTTTGGCTTTAATTCGGTCAACATTCCGCAATATACCAGCGTAGCAGACCAGCCGCGTTGCCGACCGACCCTGCTGTAGCCTTCCTCTGCGCCCAGCTCTCGCCGTCGCGATCGCCCCAGCCCAGTTTCAGACAGTCAGCCCAAAAAAAACGCCAGCTCAGACCTAAAACAGGAGAGCCAGCGCCATAGAGTTCAAGCTGCGTTCAAGCTGCGTTCAAACTTGGACTAACTTGGGATGAAACTTGGATGAACTAGTTTTAGACAACTAGTTTTAGACAAACTCATTCAGGCGAGGCCGAGCCTCGGCTAGGCCAGGGTTTCGGGGCAATAGCCCAGCCCTTGCACAAACTGCTGACGAAATTCTTCAATTTCCTCGCGATCGGGGCTGCCGTGAGACACCACTGCTACCTGATAGCGGCGCATCACGTCCACTGGCGACTGCCCTGTTTCCAGACCCCAAAGTGCCATGCGGACTCGGATATCCGGCTCATAGGAAATCCCCAGCTCGTTCAAAAAAGCGCGAAAGTCACCGTCTCGATCGGCATCCAGGCAGCGTTCCAGTTTAACCTTGACCACCCAACCGTCAATCTGGTGAATCACAGTCATGAAGCGAACTGGCAGCCAGGGCGTGTTGTGAAGATATTCAACCACCCTAAGCGTTAAACTGGCATTCGCGAGGTAATAGATGTATTCCATGCTTTCAACCCCAGCAAATGCATTATCGACTACACTTTTATTCTCGTAATAAACCTGGCACTTTGATAGGGGAAAGACCCCCTACCTGAGGGGGTCTTTCTCCCCAATCTCCCTGGATTTGGCGGTTTTAATCTGTCGCAGGGAGGAGAAGCCCAAAGATGCACCGTTTTTAAGCCGCGAATTTTAAGCCGCGAATTTTAAGCCGCGAATTCTTTCTCGGAATCGGCATCTAAGTCTGAAGCTACTGTGACAGTTGAGCATGTCCTTGAACCCATCGTCTGACCCTGCTGAGTTTTGTCCGTCGGAGCAAGCTGACCAATTGCCGCGATCGCCCCAGCCGATCCAACAGGAGCGCGATCAGGCAACTGCCAATCCCGCCGCTGCCAGTCCCGCCACTGCCAATCCCGCCGCTGCCAATCCCGCCACTGCCAATCCCGCCACTGCCGTTCAACCGAGCCAGTCTGCGCCAACGCATCCCTCCAGTCCGCCTGACTTGCTGCTGTCGTCCTACGATTACGAGTTGCCGCCGGAGCGGATCGCCCAGAATCCGGTTGTGCCGCGCGATCGCTCCCGGCTGCTGGTGATCGATTCGCCGAGCACCCATCAGCACCGCATTTTTCGAGAATTGCCGGATTTGCTGCGACCGGGCGACCTACTCGTGTTGAACAATACACGAGTGCTGCCAGCACGGCTATACGGCCGCAAGGTCGGCGGGGCAACGGGCGGCGGGGCCAGCGGCGGGGCCAAAGTTGAGGTGCTGCTGCTAGAGGAACAGGCAGAGCACCGCTGGTT
>RFIF01000563.1 GCA_003695655.1 Cyanobacteria bacterium J069 | reverse complement strand
GTTGAAACGAGTTTTATAGATTCTGGATGATTTTTCGCGGGCTGCGCCCGCGAAAAATCATCCAACTGCGTAAGTCCTAGAGTTTTGCGTTTCAGGATAAATTGCACATTTTGGATAGAGCATTCATCATGTTTCGTAACTCCGCGTTTTACCAGATTTATTTTGCTCAAAATGTTTCTCAAAATGGAGCGATTGAGGAACATAGGTCGCACAGCGGGCGCGGGTGGGTGATCGCTCACACGCTCTCCATTGCAGCCTCAGTAGCAGCAGTGATCGGGGTTGCACCAGCCCAGGCGACAGAGCTAGGTCCGGCGATCGCCAAATCAGCCGCATCGACCAGCCTGGATACAGCAGAAACGTTGGAACTTGCGGCGGGTTCTGAAAACACGGCTCCAGCAGAGCTGCGTACAGCTTCAAAATTCGCATCTGCGACCTTGCAGCCCGCCCTGCTCCAGCCCGCCCTGCTCCAGTCCGCCCCGCTCCAGCCTGCTCCGTTTCAGTCTGCCCCGCCTCAGCCTGCCCCAGCACTGACCACAGATGCCCAGCTTGCCAGCGATGTGCCCGCAGAGCCACCTGTGCTAGAGCCGCTGCCACAACTCTCAGCGCAGGTGCCGCTTAATGAATCGGTCGCTGACGAGTCAACTCTGGCGCAGGGTTCTCCTGATCCGCTGGATGAACCAGCCGAGGGAGATCTGGAACCTACTCAACTGCCAGAGCTTGAGCCAGCCGAGTTGCCCGAAAGCGAATTTGAACCCGAAGACGAGTTGGCGTCTGATGAGTTCTTTGAAGAAGTCCCCCCTGATTCTTCAGTATTGGATGAATCAAGGCCGGGTCGTCGCCGCTGGCAGTTTACCGTAGAACCATATTTCTTCATTCCGCTGGATGTCCAGGCAGACATTACAGCGTTGGGGCGATCGACCTCAATTCAGGCTAACCTGGACGACATTCTTGACCTCGATCGCGCGTTTGATGGCGGCATTCGAGTTGAAGCCCGCAACGGTCGCTTTGGACTTCTGCTAGACGGTTTTTATCTGTCGGTCGCCCAAAGCGGCACGCTGCCCGTCACCTTTCCAGCGGGTAGTCTCCTGCGCTTTGGCATTCCGTTTGAGGTTGAGGGCAGAGCCGATGCCAGTGCCTCTTTGCACCAGGGCACGATCGACCTATCGGCGTTCTATCGAGTCGTTGATCAATCCCTGCGGCGATCGCCGACCCCGACCAACCCCTACCCCTGGCTCATCGTTGATCCGATTTTGGGGCTGCGTACCAATATTTCCAGACAAGAGATCGAGGTGGATGAGGTGCGGATTGGGCCCAACACGATCCCGGTTAATCGAGAGTTTAGTGAATCCCGCACGACCCTTGAGCCACTGGTAGGGCTGAGAGTCGGACTCCAGCTTTCGCGGCGCTGGAGTTTGGCTCTGCAAGGCGATGTGTCTGGGTTTAATGTCAACGCCGAGCGTGATACCACCTGGAACTTTCAGGCTGGGGTGGGCTATGACTTTTCCCGGTCTGTCACCCTGCGGCTGGCCTATGTCTATAGCGGTTATGAGCTTCGAGATGGGGAAGGAATCAGACGAAGCGAGGTAGATCTAGACCAGCAGGGTTTGGGTCTGCGACTGTCGATTCGCTTTTAGCCGATTCGCTTTTAAGGGTGAGATAGATTTTGGAGCAGCGAGATTGAAGCGGCAGGATTGGAGCAGCAAATGCAAAGCTGGGCTAATGGCGGGAGTCCTTGAGTCACAAGGATGCTCCTTCTGTTAGCCCCGCCACCAATGCGCGCATTTAAGCAGCGATCGCCCCCAGCCTGCCTTACCCAAAATTCCACATCACCGGGTTTGCATCGGGCAAATGATCCGTCACCATGCGCCCGATCGCATCAATGGCGGCAATGTCTTCCGGGCTAAGCTGAACTTCGGCCACTTTGGCATTTTGCACTGCTTGCTCGGCATTGCGGACACCAACAATGGCATTGGTTTGGGGCTGGGCGATCAGCCAGGCCAGCGCCAGATTTCCCAGAGTCGTATGATAACGATCGGCGATCGGCCGCAGCTTTTCGAGCGCTTGCTGGGCACGGGCATAGTTTTCGCCCTGAAAGAGTTTGTTTTTAAACCGCACGTCTTCTGGCGGAAAGGTTTTCTCGGGGCCAAACTTGCCCGTCAGCAATCCCTGCGCCAGCGGCGAATAGGCCAGAATCGAAATCTGATGCTCCACGCAATAGGGCAAGGCGTCGGCTTCCACATGCCGCCAAAACAGGTTGTAGGGCGGTTGCAGGCTGTCGATGCGGCCATATTGCGCCGCTTCTTCGAGCTGGGCACGGGAGAAATTCGACACGCCGATCGCCCGAATTTTGCCCTGCTGTTTCAGATCATTCAGCGCCGACATAGTTTCGGCAATCGGCACGATTTCACTATTAAACGCGCCTGCTGGCCAGTGGATTTGGTAGAGATCAATGTAGTCGGTTTTGAGATTTTTCAATGAGCCTTCGCAGGCGGCAATCACCTGGTCATATTTCAGGTGGTTGGCGAAGACTTTGGTCAGGTACACAGCGCGATCGCGCACATCCGACAACGCCTCTGCCACCACTCGCTCCGAATGCCCCTGCCCATACACCTCAGCCGTATCCACAGTGGTAATACCCGCCTCAAACGCCGCCCGCAGCGCCCGAATCGTGTCAGCATCTTCAATGCCCACCCACATGCTCTTGCCCGCCTGCCAGGTGCCCGTCAGAATCGGGGTAATTTGAATGCCGGAAGTTCCCAGTTCGCGTGTTTGCATGGCGATATGTCTTGATGCACTTAGCGGTTGTATCTTGTCCGCTCTCACTGTAGCGAGCGGTCGGGCAAACGGGAGCGAGCGGTCGGGCAAACGGGATTGCCTGTTATTGTCTGTTGCTAATTATTATCTGTTGCCAATTATTGACTGTTGCCAATTATTATCTGTTGCCAGTTGCTGATTATATAGCGGTGGACAGAATGGTTAGGACAAGCATCAAACTTTTCAGTTTGATGCAGCTAGGCTTCAGACCCAACCCCTGACCCCTAAACCCTGACCCCTGACCCCTGCTATAGCTGCCTGTTGCTGGGTAGGTTGATCAGTTGCCCAGCCCCAAACCTGATAGGCTGGATGCCAGATACCTGCATTGGTTGCGAAAGGCACGGTTTCCATGAATCCCGATGACGAAATTAGCCGCCTGGTTGAAATGATGCCTGCGTCTGGGCGGATGTATGTGAAGCTGATCGATCGCCCGGAACAGGATCAGGTGATTACGGCTAACCTGCCGCTGCCCTGGCAGCAGAGCCGCCCCATCTATGTGAATTTTGACCTGTGGGAAGAGCTGAACCGCGCCCAGCGAGACATGCTGCTGCTGCGGACGGTGTCCTGGGTCAACGCGACCCGCTGGTTTCAGTGGGGCTGGCCCCAGGCGCTCCTAGCCGCTGGTACGCTGGGAACGATCGTGGAACTGGCGCAGGGTGACGCGATGGGCACCGTTGCAGCAGCGGGATTGACGGCGTTTTCGGGCTATCGCATCTGGAAGAATAGCCACAGTTCGCAGATTGAGCTAGAAGCAGACGAGCGGGCGATCGGCTTTGCACGACAGCGGGGCTACACCGAACCGGAGGCCGCTCGCAGCCTGCTGAGCGCGATTGAGGCAGTGGCTCAGATCGAGAGCCGCTTTTCGCTGGATTTTACAGAACTCCTGCGCTGCCAAAACTTGCGGGCGATCGCCGGACTCTCCAACACGCCCGTCCCCGAACGCATCCGAGAGCAGTAATAAACCATTAATAAACACAGATAAACACAAAAAGTGGGAACCAAAACAGCGCCCCGTCGTCTAAGCTTTATTCTCGTAAAGAATTTATAAGTATTTTACTTCTTGAGCGGATTGTCTAAAACTTTCCTGTTGATGGAAACAACAGGCAATTTGGTTGAAATTTGACCCGTTTGCCTGCGCCAGGGTTGCATAGCTGGACTGACAGCGACTCTGATTAGCATCAACCATTCTTTTTGAAGAATATCGACCAGAACCCTAGATTTTAACTATTTTCCGATAGTTATCGATCTTACTCATTCTGCATATCGCACTCCTGTTTTGGCAGTCGGCGATCGCCTCACCCTTCATCCGTTGCGCTAGATGAAGACCGTTGCAGCGTTGGCTTCGACCGCTACCCGCAGGATGCGACGTTGAGATGATTTGGCACGCCTAAATCAATGCTCTGCCCTCACTCCGCCCCATCCTCCCAGGGGCTGGACTGGTGGCTGCATGGTGCGGGCCCTGGGGTGCTGGGTTTGGGTGGCGATCCGAAGCTGCCTAAAAGCTGCTTGCCAGAGTCGCGACAGCGCCAGCAGATGAATGACTGATTCACAACCGATCTCTTACAACATCACAACTTATGCGTATAGCTCCCATCGCTCTTTCTGCACTGGCGATGCTTGGTTTTTTGGATGCCAATCGCCAAGCTGAGGCCAGCCCCCTTTCGGAAGGGGACTCTCTAGAATCAACCGCGCCCGTGGAAACCGCTGCTCCGGCTGTGCCCCAGCCAAAAGCAGCGATCGCTCCACCAGAACCAATCCAGACCGCTCCCCAAACCCGTGCGATCGCCCCTCGTCCTATCGAAAAGGCAGTGCAAAAGGCTGAAAAGGCTGCTACATCGGCTCCTGATTCACAGGTTACGCCGCCACCCGCGCCTGCTCCGGAGAGAATTGCCGCCAGCCCCGTGAATCGATCTGCGACTCCTCAGCCCGTTGGGTCGGCTGAAGAAACTCCAGCAGCAGTCTTAGAACTGGCGGCGCGTCCCGTGGCGCAGCGGGTTGAGCGTGAGGCGCCTGTGGTCGCAGTGGCAGCGGTGTCTGAGTCGGACTCTCCAACAGCAGCAAGCGCCGAAGCAGCGCCACCCGTGCGGGCGATCGCCCCGCGAATTGCGGAAAAGCAGACAGCCCAGATCGCCGCGACTTCTGAATCTGCTGCTGGCACATCCGCCCGATCCCCCGTCGCGGATGTCGTGGCAGATGCAACCGTCGAGCGGTCTGCGCCAAGACCATTGACCCCGGTGGAGGTGAGTGCTCCGGCTGAGGTCAGCGACGTGATTGTGGCTCCGGCCGTGCCCGTGACCTTTGTCGAGCCGACCTCGCCTCGCCTTTCCTACAGCGATCCAATTCCGCTGCTCAAAGACGACCCGCTGAACGATCCGCGAGAATTCCGAGCTGGCTCGATGCATCTAGAAGCGCTGCCCGTGGTGGTGTCTCCCGCAACTGACCCCAGCCTGCGGGGCGGCGCAACGTTGACCGCCGATGCTTCTACGCTGAGCGTTCCAGACGCAACAAGCGCAGCTACCGAATCGAGGAGCGATCGCCATGTGGCGGCGGTGCGCTCCTGCCTGAACGAAAACCCTAACCTGTTTCGTCTGGTGGAGCGCGAGGAAGGACGCTATCTGTCTCAGGTGCTCTACAACGGGCAGCCAGGACGGATTGCGCGGGGAACGGACGGACGACTGGTTTGCCCAGAGACCGTACCCGTGGCGCGGACGGTAGACACAACCCCTGGCATACAGGTTGCCGTTGCGCCAGCCGCAGTTCCAGCGGCGATCGCCCCGGTCGAGGCGGAAGTAGTGACCGAGGGCAACTCGCACCGTCGCCATCGCTACTACTACGGCTACACGCCCTACTATCCGCCCATCGTGGTGTCCCACCCGCGCCCGGTGGTGGTCGAACGTACCGTACCGGTGGTGGTGGAACGACCTGTTCCTGTGGTGGTCGAGCGCCCTGTGCCCGTGGTAGTCGAGCGCCCCGTACCTGTCGTGCTACACCAGTTGCCTGTGTTTGAAATCCGGTATGACCGACGCACTCGCCGAGCGCTGCGTCGCCATCCCTACCGCCTGGTGCATTATCACTATCCCTACTACTATCCAGAGCTGGCCTACGGCGGTTGGCCCTATGCTTTTGGGCTGAGGGAAGAAAACGCCGATTCGCAGTTGACTCAGCCGCAGCGAGAAGCCGAGACCTTAAACCCGACCCATCGGTTTGAGGGAACTTTGGAGGCCGCAGCGCCCGCAGAGATCACTACGCTCTCCGTTTCGACGGATTCTGGAAATGTGGCGATCGCCCCCAGCGGCAGCCGCACCGCCGCCCCCGTCTATGCCAGAGCAAACGAGAGCGTGGTGGCGATTCGCGATCGCTTTTCGGGCAGCGGTTTTTTCGTTGAACCCGCCAGCGGCCCTGGCGGGAACCCCAACGGACTGATCGTCACCAATGCCCATGTGGTCGAAAACCTCCAGCAAGGGCAAACGTCTATGATCACCCTGGCAGACAACAGCAACCGCCGGGCCCGCCTGGTGGGCTTTGACCCGAGCGGCACCGACCTGGCGCTGCTGGCGCTGGAAGCGTCCCGCTATCCCAACCTGGATCGGCTCAGCGGACGCCAGTCTACCTTTGCCAGTCAACCGCTGAGGCTGGCAGATACTCGGTCAGTCCAGCCGGGTGATCCGGCCTATGTGATTGGCACCCCTTTTGGGCAGGAGCGCTTTCGCAACGCGCTGACCAGCGGCGTAGTGAGCAAGGTCAATGCTGACGAAGTGCTGACCGATGCCCAGATCAACCCCGGCAATTCGGGCGGGCCGCTGCTCGATCAGCAGGGCAACGTGATTGGCGTTGTGGCGCTGTCCTTTAGCAGGGGCGGCAATCGGGGACTGAGCAGCGCCATTAGCAGCGATCGCGTGCGCCATCTGTTAGCTAGCGCCCACACTGGGCATCTGGCCACCACTGCGCCGCTGTCGCGGGTCACTAATGCTACGCCGCTGTCCTTTGGCCAGGATGCACACGGCATTGTGGCCAGGGCGGAAGGGATTATTGACGGGGGCGATCGCCTCTCTGACAACGGGCGACGCTTCGAGACCTTCTCCTTCCAGCTTCCTGTAGCAGCCCAGGTGTCGATTCAGATCCGCAGCGCATTCGACTCGTTCCTCGCCCTGAGACGAGACGTGTCGCGCTTCAATGATCAGACGGCGCTAGAGGCAGTCGCGGAAAACGACGATGCCAACATTAACCCCAACGCACGGGATGCTGCTATTCGCGCCAACCTCCCGGCGGGAACCTATGTGGTGTTTGCAGGCAGCTACGGCGCAGGGGACGCAGGGCGCTATGACCTGAGCGTGCGCGTCAGTCCGCAGGGCACTCGCGTCGCGACTCCGGCGCGGGGACTTGCAGAGGAAAACGCCGTCACGGTGTAGGTAGCCCAAGCTAGATTCGATTCGGCTAGAGTTCCATCTCAGATGAATCGTTGTGTAGTGAATCTGCACGACGATTCATTTTGTTTGAACGTGTTTAGGTCAAGCCTTTGGCCAGCAGACCGGCGATCGCCCCACCCAGCACCAGCCACGCCGAGTTGATCTTGAATCGAAACACGGCAATCAGCGACAACACCGCCAGAATCCCCGTCACCCAGTCCACCACGGCGGCGCGGGCCAGCGTCCAGGTGACGACGGCCATCAGTCCGAGGGAAGCCGCATTGACCCCATCCAAAAAGCCGCTGACCCAGCGTGACTGGCGCAGCTTGGGCAAAAACGGGTTGATGATTAGCACCAGGGCAAAGGCAGGTAAAAAGATGGCGATCGTGGCGGCCACGGCTCCGCCATTGCCCGCCAGCAGATAGCCAACAAAAGTGGCCGTGGTGAACACGGGCCCCGGTGTGACTTGTCCCACGGCCACCGCATCGAGAATCTGCTGCGACGTAAGCCAGCCCGTGCGCTGCACAAACTCGCGCTCCAAAAACGCCAGCAGCACGTAGCCGCTGCCATAGAGCACCGCCCCAATTTTCAAAAACAGCAGAAACACGCTGCCCCAAGTTGGCGCACTTGCGGGCGCGGTGGCCGGAGCCGTGCCCGTTTGCGCTAAGAACGATAGAGGAACCAGCAGCAGCGGCGCGCCGGGTTCGCGCTGCCCCAGGTTTTTGATTAGCATGACGGCGACACCGCCCAGCAGCAGCAGCGCAATTTCGTTTAGCCCGGTGGCAAAGAACGCGACAACGGCGATCGCCACAATCCAGGTCGGCCAATCCTTCAGCGCCTTTTGTCCCAGCTTCCACAGCGCCTGCACAATGATGGCAATCACCACTGCCTTCACGCCATAGAGCAGCCATTCCACCTGGGGAATCGCCTGATAGCGGACATAGACCGCCGCCAGCGCCCAGACGATCAGCATGGCAGGTAAGATAAAGCAGGTGCCCGCCAAAAGCAGCCCGCGCCAGCCAGCCCGGTCATAACCCAGGTAAATCGCCAGTTCCGTCGAGTTTGGCCCCGGAATCAGATTGGTAATTCCCAGGAAATCGAGCAGGCGTTCGCGACTCAGCCAGCGGCGGCGGGTGACGATTTCGTCGTCCATCATGGCGATGTGGGCAGCCGGGCCACCAAAGGCGATCGCCCCCAGTTTCAGAAACACACCTGCCAGTTCGCCCAGTCGTTGCCGCTGCGCAGCCGGACTCAAGGTCTGGTAAGGAATCGTCTCGTCACTAAAGTCTTCTAGAGGCTGAGATGGCTGAGACATGGCTAAGGGCGAGTGCTATGAAGGATTGAATCCAATGAGCTTGGCGTAATTTCGTCCTCAACTTATCAACTCAATTGGGTTCAACACCAGCCCAAGCAGTCACATTCTTCTCAGCCCAGAGGCAGATTTTAGCCTGGTGTGGTTGGTATCCCGGAATGCAATTTGAGCGCACCCGCTCCGCTTACCATCCAGCGTAGATTACGATTTGGCAAAAGACTTTTGAAACCTCCCAACTCCACCCTGGTTTAATGCGGCTATGGCCTTAGATTCCCACATTCAGACCGACCTGCAATACACTCAGGCAACCAGCCTTTCCGACCTGTTTGCCGCAGACACCGCCGACGCGCCCCACGCCTTTATCCTCAACTATCCGGCCACTGCAAGCTGGGCCGCCTATCCCAATACCGAAAAGTATTTTTTGCAAGACGGCAGCGACGAAGCCACCAAAGTTAGCTATGACAAGATCGTGCAGCAAGAACCGTGGAAAAACCTGGCCGTGTTGGGCGATCGCCTCACGGGTATCGTCATCCGCCCGCCGCGCAACATTTTGATCGACTACTGGCGCGAGCATTTTGGCTTTCAATACGACAACCTGGAAGTGTTGCAACGGTCGGTTTACCTGGATTACCTGAGCCAGAGCGATCGCTTCGCCAAAGTGTTGACGCTGTTTCCCTTCGATCGCCTCGCGCCCGAAAAACACGCCGTGCCGCCGGATGTCCACTATCGCCTGTTGAGCAAGGAAACCTTGTCGGAGCTGGGCGTGCCCTGCCCGCACTACGTCACCTATCACCTGGACGAGACGCCGCTAGAGGACGTGCCGCTACCCACCGCGTTTCCTTACCTGATCAAAACCACCCACGGGCTATCGGGTGAAGGCACTTATATTATTCAGAATGCCAGCGACCTCGACTATTGCCTGCGGGAAATTCGCAAATATCGGGAAATTAACCTGGTGCGCAGCATTGTTGTATCGGATTTTGTGAAAAATGCCGTGCAGAACTACTGTATGCAGTTCTACGTCAGCAAGACGGGCGCAGTCGGGCTGATCGGCGTCACGGGGCAGCTTGTTACTGAGGAAGGTGGCTATCTGGGCGGGCTGATTGATTATCAGAACACGCCCGTCGAGCGGTTTGCGCCGCATATTTTGGCGATCGCCCGCTATGCCCACCAGCAGGGCTATTTTGGCATCATCGGCTGCGACGTGCTAGAAGACACCGACGGCCAGCTCCACGCCATTGATGCCAACTTTCGGGTGAACGGCTCCACACCGCTCTGTTTGCAACGGCTGCCGCTGCTGAAAGCTGGGAAGGCGATCGCCAAATATTCCACCGACTATCAAATGGCGGGCACCCTCGACTCGATCTTGGTAGACCTCAAGCCCGAACTCGATCGCAAAGATTTCCTCATCCTGTCCGCCCTGGAAAAGGTGAAGTACGGCAAAATCTACACCGCACTCTACGGCATCGTCGCGGGCGAAACCCTGGCAGAAATGCAGCAAATCGAGCAAAAGCTCCAGGCAAAAGGGCTGCTTTTAGGATAAGGACTCGGCTTCTGCCCGCTCCGCATCTTCCATCGCCTGAATCGCCAGCAGCAGCGCCTCTTCCTGCTCCTCAAACTCGGCTTCGGGCATATCGCCCATGTCAAACGCCAGTTGCAGCGCCAGCAGCGCTTTCTTCAAGTTTTCCTTGTCATCCAGGTGCGGCTCAGCCTGCTCCAAGATTTTGCTGGCGATCCAGTTCATGCCGCTGATCGGCGCAATGACAGGGGCAAGGAGGAGGTCGAAGATCATAGGGTTTGGGGGTTAGGGGTTGGGGGTTGGGAGGGTTTGAGAGGGAGAGTGCTTAGTGATGGAGCCAACAGAGATGAAGATGGATTACCCATCCACCCCCGCCAACTACCATCACCCCGTCACCCCATCACTCCTCTGCTAGCTGGGCGAAGTTATACGGCGCGGTGAAGTTGTTATAGCGGATGGTGAGGCGACCGTCGAACTGGGCGTCGAGTTGTTCTACTTGCTGCCCAAAGGCGGGTTCGTCGTCCCAGGGAATCAGGTAGGCGGCGTTATAGATCATGGCTTCGGTGAGCGGATCGTTTTCGATGACTTCGGCGGCGTGGGGGTTGAGCATGTCGCGAAAGGTGTCGATGATAGCTTGCTTGCGGGCGGTCATGGCGTGCTCAATGGACTGACCGATACGGACGATTTCGTCCATGCTGAGGGTTTTGCCTTCGAGGCGATCGCGCTCTGCCCGCAGCAGGTCGTTTTCCTGCATCAGTGTTTCTAGCTCCACCTCCGCGTCCCACATCAGCTTCACGCCTACCTCGCGTCGCCCATCCAGCCGTCCAAAAAGCTGGCGCAGCGCGTTACCCTTGGGCGCAATGAGCTGATCTTTCACCGTGCCCCAATCTTCAATAATTAGCCCAAACTGGAGCGGCAGCAGCGTGCGATACCCTTGTTCCATCGCCTGCTCGAGCACGCGCTCATGACCCAGCAGATTTTTGCGGCTAGAGAGATAGCGCTCTTGCTGTGCTGCGGAATAGAGAAAGATGAAATCATCCAGAGAATGCGTATGGACAGGCTGTTTGTCCAAGCCTTCTAGATCCAGCCCCACGGGGCCGGGGCTGGGGAAGATGCCGTAGAGATAAAGACCATGTGCCATGTGCGATAGGAAAAACGGGGGGGGATTCCGGGATGGGGGCGCGGCGCTGGTAGACCGCCGTCAGGTTGCTATCAGAGCGGGCGGGCGATCGCCACAGGTTGCGCCTACTTGCTGAGAATGCCCAGTTTGACGAGGGCGATCGCAACTTTCCCCAGATTGCGACAGAGCGTTACATAGCATTAGGGGGCGTTAGGAGGGCGTTAGGGGGGCGTTAGGAGGGCATGAGGGGCTGGCAATTCACCCAAATAACTGACTGTCTCCCATCCTTTAGCTCCTGTCCCCGCGATACACTATTGAAGTTGAGAAATTGTCCGATTAGCAAGGCGCTGGGGCAGGAAGCCGCCAGGTCTGGAGAGCATCGCACCTATGGCGACGTTTTTATTGGAAGTGGGGACGGAAGAACTGCCCGCCGGGTTTGTCGCTAGCGCGATCGCCCAGTGGCAGGCAAACATTCCGAATCGTCTCAGCGAGCATTTTTTAACGCCCTCAGCAGTAAATGTGTATGGCACGCCGCGCCGATTGGCAGTGGTGATCGAGGGTTTGCCTGAGCAGCAACCAGAGCGAGTAGAAGAAGCCAAGGGTCCCTCGGTGCAGGCAGCATTTAAGGATGGGCAGCCGACAAAGGCGGCAGAAGGGTTTGCGCGATCGCGCGGCCTGTCCATTGAAGATTTTGAAATTCGCAAAACTGACAAGGGCGAGTTTGTCTTCGTGAAGCAAACGATTCCTGGTCGTCCGACACCGGAAGTGCTTACAGAACTCATCCCCGACTGGATCTTTAAGCTAGAGGGCAAGCGGCTGATGCGCTGGGGCGATGGCGACCAGCGGTTTTCGCGGCCGATTCGCTGGCTGGTGGCGCTATGGGACGAAGAGGTGCTGCCGCTGACGCTGGTGAACGGTGCAGAAACGGTGACGAGCGATCGCCTCTCGCAGGGCCACCGCATTCTTCATCCTGACCCAGTGGAGATTGCCAGCGCGTCAACTTATGTCACCACGCTGCGCAAAGCGTTTATCGAAGTTGACCCAGAGGAGCGGCGGCAGGCGATCGCCACGCAGGCGGCAGCGGCTGCAAAACGAGTCGGCGGCGTCGCATTTGTAAACCCGGGCCTGCTAGAAGAAGTCGTGGACTTGGTGGAATATCCGACCGCCGTTGTCGGGCAGTTCGATCCAGAGTTTTTGGATGTGCCCGCTGAGGTGCTGGTGATGGAAATGGAGAGCCACCAGCGCTATTTTCCAGTGCTCAAGGCGGAGGGTTCGCGAGAGCTGCTGCCCTACTTCATCACCATTTCCAACGGCGACCCGGCCAAGTCGGGCATTATTGCCGAGGGCAACGGGCGGGTGATTCGGGCGCGACTGTCGGACGGGCGCTACTTCTTCGACATTGACCGCAAACAGCCGCTAGAGAGCTACTTGCCCAAGCTGGAAACTGTGACATTCCAAGAAGCGCTGGGGTCGGTGCGGGCGAAGAGCGATCGCATCGTCAGCATTGCCGAGCATATTTGCGACCAGCTCAGCCTGGGGGCCCCCGACCGGGCCAATATTCTGCGGGCGGCGCTGCTGTGCAAGGCGGATTTGGTGACGCAGATGGTGGGCGAGTTTCCAGAACTTCAGGGCGTGATGGGCGAAAAGTATGCCCGCACCAGCGGCGAACCGGAAGCGGTGGCCGTGGCGATCGCCGAACATTACTTACCCAAAGGAGCGGGGGATGCCTTGCCGCAAACCCGCGCAGGTCAGGTCGTGGGGCTGGCCGACCGGGTAGATACACTGGTGGGCATTTTCAGCCTGGGCATGATTCCGACTGGCTCCTCTGACCCCTTTGCCCTGCGCCGCGCCGCCAACGCCATTGTCAACATCGCCTGGGGCGCAAGCCTGCCGCTGAATCTAGATCGGTTGCTTCAAGACGTGCTCGCCAATTACGCTACGGGCACCGTCCAAGATGCCGCTGCGCTGCACACCCAGCTCCGCGACTTTTTCCTAACGCGGATTCGCACGCTGCTTCAAGAAGATCAGGGCATCGATTATGACTTGGTGAATGCGGTTGTGGGCGAAAATGACGCTGAATATGGCGATCGCGCTTTGCAAGACGTGCTGGATGTGCGCGATCGCGCCCACTTCCTCCAGTCCATCCGCAACAACCAAACCCTGGAAACGATTTACGAAACAGTAAACCGCTCGACCCGCCTGGCCAAGCAGGGCGATCTGGACACCACCGCGCTCGATCCCCGATCCATTGTCGATCCAGCCCAGTTTGAAAAATCCTCCGAGCAAGCGGTTTACGACGCGCTGGTCAAGCTGGTGCCGGAAACGCAGGCGGCCCAAGCAGAGCGCAACTACCAAAAACTGATGGATGCTCTGAGTCAGGCAGCACCCGCCGTTAGTCGCTTTTTTGATGGGGAAGATAGCGTCTTGGTCATGGCGGAAAACCCCGCTGTGCGCCGCAATCGGCTGAACCTGCTGGGGCTACTGCGCAACCATGCGCGGGTATTGGCAGACTTTGGGGCGATCGTGAAGTAGCGAGCAGGTAGGGAGCAGGTTTTAGGGATCAGGATTCAGGGTAGAAGAACTGGCGCGGTTAGCGGCTGCCAGCTTGTTTTCGTAAAAGCGCACGGCGGCATAGCCCAACCCATAGAGCAATGAAGCGTTGCTGCCAATGCTGACAGCCGCCCCCGCAAAGGGTATCAGCTCCACCAAGCTCGTACCCGCTTTTACCACGTTAGAGCCGCTGCTCAACACACCCCACAGCGCCAAAACTTCCCCGCGCCGCGCCGGATCTTCTAACTCAAAGCCATAGACCGACGCAATCCGATAAATCATGCCCGCCTGGAGGGCGTTAATAGCCGCAATTTCAATGCCAAACAGCCCCAAGGCAATCGGAGGAGCAATATTAGCAGCAAGTCCTAGTCCGGCGGCTTTGAGCGCGGTATCGGCAATGATGCGCTGTGAAAGCTGGCGGGGCGTCTCGGCTGGATACTGCTGCCGGAGTGTGGCAATGTCACTATTCACCTCTGCCAAGCTGACCTGGCCTAGCGCTGCCATCAGCCATTTCAGCCCTGGCACCTGAGTTGCCCCTTTCACCAGAGGGTTTTCAGCGATCGGGGCAACGATGCGGCCAACGGTTTCTGTCCCCTGCTCGACCCAGTTGTGGGCGTCGGGCGCAACCGTTTTAACCGCAGCTTCTGCCGTATCTACAACCGTATTGGCAACAGTTGACGCGGCTCCACTGGCAAAAGCAGTTGCACTGGCGATCGCTTCATTCACATTCTGAAAACAGAACCATGAATTGCCTGGCTCAGTCATGCTATGTCCTAGTAAATCCATAGTTGGATTCTATAGGCAATCGCTGGAGTCACACATCTACCCTAAGACGCCAGCGCCACTTCCACCTTTTGCTGAAGCTCACCCTGCTGATACAGCTCGATCAGCACATCCGAGCCGCCAATAAATTCTCCATCAATATAAACCTGGGGAATCGTCGGCCAGCTTGAATATTCTTTGATGCCCTGACGGATTTCGGGGTCGTCTAACACATCCACCGTTGCATAGGGCACGCCGAGCGAATTTAAAATTTGCACAACGTTGTTGGAAAAACCGCACTGGGGCATCAGCTTATTGCCCTTCATGAAGACCAGGATTTTATTTTGAGCAACCAGATCATCAATCTTCGCTTTCAATTCTGGAGTCATGGCGTTGTCAGAGTTCGGGTTTAGTAATTGGGTGTTGCATTCTCTAGTGTAGCGGGGAGGCCCGGCGGTGCGAACCTCTCCAAGCTACAAGCCTGACGAGATCAAGTCGCTTGCCCAGCCGCAGCCCAAGAGGCGGGTGTATAGGTCTTCAGCGAGAGCGCATGAATCGCCTCAGACGCCATCGCCTGATTCACTGCCTGATAGACAAGCTGATGCTGCTGAATCAAGCTTTTGCCCTCAAACGCCGTAGACACCACCACTGCCTGATAGTGGTCGCCGCCACCCGTCAGGTCTTGAATTTGCACCTGCGCATCGGGCATGGCTGCCTTAATCATCGATTCGACCTGGCTCGGACTAATCATCCCTATTCTCCTGCCTATTCTCCTAATAGTTGTCTATGAACATGGGCAACCCAGCATGCTCATCGATCACTGGCGGGGAGCAGTGGACGTAGAAGCGGGTTCCTGTCCGCGCGGGAACGGCGAATCCACAAAGCCCAGCTCATAAAGCTGGCGATAGGCACGCTGACCCAAATCGCGGGTGGGGTTTTGGCTGCGGACAATTTGCACTAGTAGCGGCACCGCCAAGTCGGGCTTGTTTTGGGCGCGGTGAACCAGTGCCAGTTGGTAGGTGGCTTCGTCCCGCAGTTGGGCCGTTTCCAGGGCGCTGCGGCGCTGGCTGTCGGCAATGCGGTTGTCGATCGCATTGAAGCTGCTATATAGCTCTTGATAGAAGTTGGAAAGCTGGTTAAACACCTGACGCGCTTCTTGCAGCTTGCGTACGGCCAGGTCATAGTTTTGGGCAGCCGCAGCCGTGCGGGCTTCTTCCAGCATTCGCTGGCCAGAACGAACGCTCAGCAGGCTGCCGTCTTGGGCTAGGGGGCGGAGGTCGTCAGGGTTGCTGGGATTGATGGCTGGGGCTGGCAGCGCGGGATCGGCAGGGGTCAGCGGCTCCAGGGGTTCCAACCCAGCGTCTGGCTCGGCGGGGCTTGGCGTTTGGGCCACGACGATCCCAGGGATAAGCACGGTCGCAACTGCGGCGGGCACCGCCAACAGCCAGGTCAAGGAGCGTAGACGAAGGTCGTTGAAAGATACCATGGGCCTCTGCGTAGACTGAAGAGTTTAAAGGAAACTTTGAAGTGGGTAAACCTGAACCAAATGCACCTGCGAATGCACAGAGTAAATACTACCACTCACAGGCTTTATCGATGGAGACTTGCTTAAACTTCGTTGCTGAAGGGCAATGAAAGTGCGCAGTTATGCTATGTACAGGAAGTTCGCAGTCGTTAACTTTTAGAACCGCATGACCGGATTTGTGTCCCCTGATCCGTTGCCGCCTCATGACGAGGCTAACCTAACCGAGAACCCGCTTTCGGCAGAACCGGTGTTGCCGGCTGCTGGCGTCTTGGCGGAGCAATCCGGAGTGATTTTGCAGCGGGGTGGGGAAGAGTTGCGGTTGCTGAAAATTGGCGATCGCTTCACGTTTCGCCCAACGACCAACGCACCCGCCGAGATGACCCTGGAAGATTGGGTTCAGCAGCTAGACGTGGAATCTGTGCGCCCGGTTCCCGGCGTTGATTTGATCGAAGTGAAGACGGCCGCGGCCGGCGCAGAGGCAGGCATTGCCCGCGCCCGCACCCATCCGCAGGTGGCATTTGCCAGCCATGTTTACCAACTGGCGCAGAGTCCCCAAACGCGGGTGTATTTAACAGACGAGCTGACGGTGCAGTTTGCTAATAGCGTGACGACAGAAGCGATGGGGGCGATCGCCACTGACCTCGGTCTGCGGCCGGCTCAGCCTGTCGTCGGCATTCCCCAAACCTACGTCTTTGAGGTCACAGCGCAAGCTCAGGCAAACCCGATTAAGCTGGCCAACCAGCTTATGCACCGCCCCGATGTGCTGCTAGCAGAACCCAACATTGTGATTCGCACCGAGCAGCTCTATCGCCCCCAGGAGCCGGAATATCCTCGCCAGTGGTATCTGCAAAACCAGGGCGGCTCCCAGATTGCGCCGACGGCTCACATTTCCGTAGAGCCAGCTTGGGACGTGACCCGGGGCAGTCGGGCGGTGGTCGTAGCCGTTACGGATGATGGCTTTGACCTCAACCATCCCGATTTTCAGGGCAAGGGTAAGCTGGTGCAGCCGCGAGATTTTAAACTGCAAACCAGTCTGCCGCTGCCGGAGGCATCGCATGAAAACCACGGCACGGCCTGTGCGGGGGTGGCGATCGCCGAAGAAAACCAGTCTGGCATTGTCGGCGTTGCGCCCGGATGCAGCCTGATGCCGCTGCGCACGACGGGCTTTTTGGACGACCAGGCGATCGAGTCACTATTCGACTGGGCGCTGCAAAAAGGCGCAGCGGTGATCTCCTGTAGCTGGGGTGCGAGTGCGGCCTACTTTCCGCTGTCGCTACGACAGCGGGCGGCGATTAACCGGGCGGCGACGCAGGGGCGCGGCGGCAAAGGCTGTGTCATTGTCTTCGCTGCGGGCAACGCCAATCGCCCCGTCAGCGGCACGGTCAACGAGCAGGGCTGGGTAAACAACGTCCTGCGGGGCAATACGCAGTGGCTGAACGGATTTGCGGTGCATCCCGATGTCATTGCCGTGTCCGCCAGCACCAGCCTCGACAAAAAGGCCGCCTACAGCAACTGGGGCGACGCGATTTCCGTTACCGCCCCCAGCAACAACGCCCCGCCGGGGATGTGGCTGCCGCAGACGGGCTATACCTACACGGGTCCCCAAATCCAAACGGCGCTGCCGGGAGTGGGTGTATTCACCACTGATCGCCTGGGGGCAGCAGGCTATGACCCCGGCAGCTTTACCAACACCTTCGGCGGCACGTCGAGCGCCTGTCCGGTGGTGGCGGGCGTGGCGGCGCTGGTGCTGTCGGTCAATCCAGCGCTGACGGCACGCGAGGTGAAGCAGATTTTGCAGGAAACCGCCGACAAAATTGTGGACCCCAATCCCGATCCGCAGTTGGGGCTGCGCTATGGCACCTACGACGCCAGCGGCCACTCCAAATGGTTTGGCTATGGCAAGGTGAACGCGGCGCGGGCAGTCGAGGCGGCCCGGCGGAAACTCCCGGCGGCGATCGCCCCCACCGACTGGCAGCAGCTTGCCAACACAGCACCCGTTGCCATCCCTGACGACAGTCCTCGCGGCGCAACCAGCATCTTGCAAGTGCAGGGCGATTCCCGTGGGGATCGCTTCGCGAATCGCCCCCTGCGCGACCTGCGGATCACCGTGGACGTGGAACACAGCTATCTGGGCGATCTGGAAATTACGCTGCTGCCGCCCCAGGGCGAACCGCTGCTGCTGCAAAGCCGCATCCTCGGCCGCCGCACCCGCCTGCAAACCACCTACACGCTGCAAACCACGCCATTGCTCAGAACCCTGCTGAATCGCTCGGCGCGCGGCGTCTGGCAACTGCGGCTGGTGGACTGTGCGCCACAGCACGTTGGTCGCCTGCTGAGCTGGCAGTTGCACTTGGGGTTCTAACCTGCAACCTCAACGCAGGCGATTTCCAGAGATGGTGCAAATTGGGGAGGGCGATCGCTATAAGATGAGAAATGTTGCGGGCGATCGCGCTCTGTGAAGCCGCTGCCCGCCCAGGTTTCGTGTTTACTAGAACTCAGATTTTCATCCTCACAAAACAACAATGGATATCGTCGAATTTTTTGAACAGAGCAGCGGCAAATGGTTTTCTCAGCGCACCAGCCACCACCTCGCGTTTAAGCAGACTGAAGGCGGCAAATCTGACATTGTGATTGACCTGCTCAGCAAAGAAGATCCGGCGGTGGTCGCGCTGTGCCAGCAGTATGAAATCGACCCAGCCCTAGCGCTGTGCGGGGCCCGCGTCACCTGGGACGGCACGATGGAGTGGGACAAAGAAAAACACGAAGGCTCCACTGTCATCGTGCCCGTGCCCGATGCCGACCAGCCCAACGAGGGCAAGCTGCTACGCGAACAGGGCTATGCCGAAAAAGCCCCCGTCGCCGGCCGCTATGTCATGGGCGACGACGACTCTCTGACGCTGATCACCGAATACGAAACCATGTATTCCGAAGAGCGCCTCTGGTTTGCCAGCCCCAATCTGCGCCTGCGTACCAGCATCCTCAAGCGCTTCGGCGGCTTTAGTATGGCCACCTTCTGCTCCGAAATCCGCATGGGCGGCGCAAAATAATTCACGTCCTAACCCCCAACCCCTAACCCCTAAATGACCAACGCACTCGACGACAAAACCATCGTCCGGGACTATTTCAACGCGACCGGATTTGACCGCTGGCGACGCATCTATGGCGACGGCGAAGTGAATAAAGTCCAGCTCGACATCCGCAAAGGACACCAGCAAACTGTGGACACGGTGCGGGGCTGGCTGCGGGACGACGGCAACGCTAGCGATCTCACCATTTGCGATGCGGGCTGTGGCGTGGGCAGCCTCAGCATTCCCCTGGCGCAGATGGGCGCAACGGTTTTCTCTAGCGACATTTCCGAAAAAATGGTGGGCGAAGCCAAAGAGCGGGCCGAAGCGCTGGGTCTGTCCGGCAATCCCACCTTTGCGGTGCAAGACCTGGAATCACTCAACGGCAGCTATCACACGGTCATCTGTTTGGATGTGCTGATCCACTATCCGCAAGAAGACGCAGCGCGGATGATTGCCCACTTGGGTTCCCTGGCAGAGTCGCGGCTGATTCTCAGCTTTGCGCCCAAGACGCTGGCCTACAGCCTGCTGAAGAAAATTGGCGACTTTTTCCCTGGCCCCAGCAAAGCCACTCGCGCCTATCTGCACCGCGAAGCCGATGTGGTGGCGGTGCTGGAAAGCCAGGGCTGGACGGTGAAGCGCAACGCCATGACCAAGACGCAGTTTTACTTTTCGCGCCTGCTGGAGTCCGTTCGCTAAGCGCTTGCCATACTTTTGCCTTCCACAGAGTTTTCTAAGCGGCTGATCCAGGGCATTCTACGGGTGCATTGCTCATCTATTCATTTGCGCTATTCACCCGACCTATGAAACTTCTTCGTCAAATAGCCTCTGGTGTGCTGCTCAGCCTGAGTATGCTGTTTCTGATGGTGGCGGCCCTTGCGCCATTTGACGAAAGCGAACCCCCTGAAGAACGGCGAGATATAGTGCTGGGCGGGCTGATGCTGGGGGTGCCGATGATGTTTGGGGGTGGCTGGCTGCTGTGGGGGTTGCGCCGAGATTGGCGAGAGGAGGAGGGCGATCGCCTCCGCACTGTCTTCTTTCAGACCGTCCAGGACAATGACGGCTGCTTCAGCGTCATGCAGTTTGCAATGGCAGCAAATCTGACGGGTGACGCGGCCAAGCGCTATCTGGACGAGCGGGCTAAGGAGTTTGAAGCCAACTTTGAGGTCGATGACCAGGGCGGCATTTTCTATCGCTTTCCGCTGCGCCAGTTCGAGGCTCCACAAGACCAGCCCTGACCACCTTTCAGCCCAGCAACTGCGTAAGAATTTTTAACAAAAACTCTCATCAAATCAGACTACTGTAACAATTTAGGTGCTCTTTGCAACGGTTTAGTGCCGATTCAGAAGGGAACACATCAGAAACCCGCCAGCTCAGTTAATTGGTTAGGCTAGGATAGAAGCCCGCCGCCCCAATGGAGTGAGCTGATATTTTTTGCGGTGGAACGCTAGGAAGGCACCTAAACCGCTAGTGGATTTTCGCTAGTAGACGCATTTAGTTGGGATATTTAGCAGGACATTTAGCATGAGCAGCAATTTAGCATCCAAACTCCGCGAGGGAACCAAAAAAGCGCACTCTATGGCGGAGAATACGGGCTTTGTCGCCTGTTTCCTGAAGGGCACAGTAGAACCTACCTCCTACCGCAAGCTGGTGGCGAACCTCTACTTCGTCTATTCCGCAATGGAAGAAGAGATGCAGCGCCATCGGGAGCATCCGCTGCTCTCTCAGCTCTACTTCCCGGAGCTAAACCGCAAAGCCAGCCTAGAGAAAGACCTGACCTATTATTTCGGGCAAAACTGGAAAGACCAGGTTGCGCCGTCTGAGTCGGCCCAGGCTTACGTAGCCCGCATTCGAGAAGTGTCGAACGACAGCCCCGAACTGTTGATTTCCCACCTCTACACCCGCTACTTGGGCGACTTGTCTGGCGGGCAAATCCTCAAGAAGATTGCTCAAAACGCCATGAACCTGTCGGAGGGGCAAGGCACCAGCTTCTATGAATTCGAGCAGATTCCAGATGAGAAGGCATTTAAGGTGATGTATCGCGATCGCCTCGACAGCCTGCCCGTAGATGAAGCCACCGCCGACCGCATCGTCGAAGAAGCTAACGCCGCCTTTGGCATGAATATGTCCATGTTCAAGGAGCTGGAAGGCAACCTGATCAAGGCGATCGGCATTCAGCTCTTTAACCTGCTGACCCGCCGCAATCGTCGCGGCAGCACGGAACTGGCAACCGCTGAATAGAAATCAGGGGTCAGGTTTCAGGGGTCAGGTTTCAGGGATCAGGTTTTGGTGCCGGCTCCGCTGATTTGATTAAGACATAATCTACAAATCGGGTGAATCTTTTTGGTTAGTGCGTTCAGACTAATGCTGAACGTTCTTGCTAGGAAGATTGACCCGATTGTGTTTACAGATCTTTTTTCAGCTTTAATTTCAGCTTTAAGGTGAGATACCGAATCTTGCCCTGGCCCCTGAAACCTGACCCCTGAAACCTAAGGCCCCGATTCGGCGTAAAATTCAAAACACTGGCTAGTTGACTCCTGGCTTGTGATTCCTTTGCGCCGGGCCTGACGAGATGCGTTTTGAAAAGATTTTGATTGCCAATCGTGGCGAAATTGCCCTCCGCATTTTGCGGACTTGTGAAGAGATGGGTATTGCCACGGTGGCGGTGCATTCCACCATTGACCGCAACGCACTGCATGTTCAGCTTGCGGATGAGGCAGTCTGTATTGGCGAGCCGCCCAGCAGTAAAAGCTACCTCAACATTCCCAACATCATCGCGGCAGCGCTGACCCGCAACGTCAGCGCAATTCATCCTGGCTATGGATTTCTGGCAGAAAATGCCCGCTTTGCCGAAATCTGTGCCGATCATCAGATTGCGTTCATCGGCCCATCCCCCTCGGCCATGCGGGCAATGGGCGATAAGTCCACTGCCAAAGAAACGATGCAGCGGATTGGCGTGCCCACGGTGCCGGGCAGCGACGGACTGCTGACCGACGAGAAAGAGGCAATGGCGATCGCCCGTCAGATCGGCTACCCCGTCATCATCAAGGCCACTGCGGGCGGCGGGGGACGGGGAATGCGCCTGGTGCGCAGCGAAGAGGATTTGGTCAAGTCTTTCCTGGCAGCCCAGGGTGAAGCAGAAGCTGCCTTTGGCAACCCCGGCGTATACCTCGAAAAATTCATTGAGCGGCCGCGCCACATCGAGTTTCAGATTCTTGCCGACAGCTACGGCAATGTCATTCACCTGGGCGAGCGCGACTGCTCGATTCAGCGTCGCCACCAAAAACTGCTCGAAGAGGCTCCCAGCCCGGCTCTCACGGCAGAGCTTCGGGAAAAAATGGGGTCGGCAGCCGTGCGCGTGGCGCAGGAAATCAACTATTTGGGCGCAGGCACCATCGAGTTTTTGCTAGACGCCTCCGGTCAGTTCTATTTCATGGAAATGAACACCCGCATTCAGGTAGAACATCCCGTAACAGAAATGATCACCGGGATGGACTTGATCGCCGAACAAATTCGCGTGGCTCAGGGCGATCGCCTCCGACTCACCCAGGAGCAAGTCCAGCTCCGTGGTCACGCCATCGAGTGTCGGATTAATGCTGAAGACCCGGATCAAAACTTTCGTCCCGCGCCCGGACGCATTAGCGGCTATTTGCCCCCCGGCGGCAACGGCGTACGGATCGATTCTCACGTCTACACCGACTACGAAATTCCGCCCTACTACGACTCGCTGATTGGCAAGCTGATCGTTTGGGGAAGCGATCGCCCCACCGCCATTCGCCGCATGAAGCGCGCCCTGCGAGAATTTGCCATCACCGGACTGCCCACCACCATCGGCTTCCATCAGCGCATCCTGGAAACCCAGGACTTTGCCGATGGCAACGTCTACACCAACTTTGTAGAGCAGATGATGCAGAAATAGGCAGCTAGGGATCAGGTTTCAGGAATCAGGTTTCAGGCTTTCGGAAAAAGAGAAGAGAGCCTGAATCCGACAGGCTTCATTCCAATGCCTAGAATCCTTAAAACTGACCCCTGACCCCTGACCCCTGACTCCTGACCCCTAGTAAGTCAGCATTGTGAGCAAACCCTGCTGACCCAGAAGCAGTTCCCGGATCAGGCTGAAAATGCCCACCCAGATAATGGGCGAAATATCAACGCCGCCGAAAGGCTGGACAATCTTACGAGTGGGCGCGAGGAAGGGTTCCGTGGGCAGCGCCACCAGCTTAAACGGGAGCTGGTTTAGATCAACTTGAGGATACCAGGTGAGGACAATCCGAAAGATGAACAGCAAAATCATCAGCCCCAGCCCAATGCCCATTGCCAAAGAAGCGATCGCCACCGAAGTCATAGGTCAGCCTGCCCGTACTCGCTAGATAAAAATTTTGATGAGAGTTTCTGAGAGACTGCCGTTACATTTAGCAATCATTCTGCCTTTATTCTACGTTGGGATCGCGCTTGTCCTGCCAGGTCGCTGGGTGGAATATCGGGCGATCGCCCCCAACTGAGCGATGGCTGACCCTGCCCCCAAAAAATCCTTTCCGGTGAAACGCTTCTCAATGGGTTAACCGACCGATAGAATTGTTTATAACAAAGTCGCCAAACTTCAAAGTTAAAAACCTATGACTCCCTCTTTGATGAATTTCTTCTACAGCCTGCTAGCTGGCTTTCTGATCGTCGTGGTTCCCGCTGTCGTCGGCTTGGTGTTCATCAGCCAAAAGGATAAAATTCAGCGGTCTTAGAAGCTGAGTTTTTGAGGTCGGCGGTGCGTTTTACCGCGCCCAAGGCCAACTAAGACTTTGGGCGAGCCTAGCTCGCCCAAGCCTGTTTAATGGGGATAGCATGAGTGGGGTTAGCATGAATAAAGCTAATACAAAAGTTAAATCACTCTTGCTAGTCCTGGCAGTGGTGATTTGGCAGTGGTGATTTGATTGACAAATCGTTAGGATGAGAGTCGCTAGGGTTAGGGCAGATTAAGGGAGAAAAGAAATGCTGGTGGATTTCGGACACGCTGCGATGGGAATAGCCAGTGCCGCCTGGATGCAGCCCCAACCCGTTCTAGCTCAAGTGGTATTTGGTGGGAACCCGGCTGCCTTCTTGGGGATTGTTTTGGCAGTTGGCGGTGCCGGGCTGTATTTTTTGCGTAATTTTCGCCCTCAGGTTGCCCGCGACCAGGACATTGCCTTATCGGCAGTTTCTCTTCTGTGCGGCACTATTCTCATGTTCCAGGGATGGCGGCTTGACCCGATTTTGACCTTTGGGTTTTATCTGATGGCTGGTGCGGCCACGGCTTTTGCGCTAGAAACGCTCCGGCTGCGAGGCGCAACAGCCGAACAAGCCAAGCGCTATGGCGGCAGCCCGGTCATTGATGACGATCGTCCGGTGAGCCGCGTCTATCGAGCCGAGCTAGATGAGCTAGAAGCCGTAGACGAACGCCCGAATAGCCGTCGTATCCGTGCCAGCCGAGATTATCGCACAGAGCCGGTGGATGACTACACCAGCAGCGGTCGCCGTCCCGCCATTCGCGGCAGTGCCGATCGCAGCACCGATCGCCCCGGTGCATCTGGCAGTCGCCGCCGCCGCAGTGCAGGTGGAGATGTCCGCTCGCCCGCTCGTCCAGAGCGTGATGCCTGGGATGATGAGTATAATGCCTCTTCTTCCTATGGGCGCGATCGCCAGTCGTGGGATGAACCTGCGAGCGGCGATTATGGCGCTGATTATGCTAGCGACTATGGCAGTGACTATACTGCTGGGCGCAGCAGCGCTTCCCGCTCAAGCAGTCGAGATTCTGGCGGCCGCGATTCTGGGTCTCGCCCACGTCGTCCTCGCTCTGTCGAAGACGTAAATGCTCGCTGGGAAGATGATGAACCCCTTCGCCCAGCGGCAGATTATGTCGATTATCAGCCCATCGATTATTCCGATGACGAGGCCGACAACTCCTCTAACTTTGACTAGGGCGTGGAGCAAGATGTGGGCGATCGCCCAACCCATAGTCACTTATCTCTCTACTTATCTCTCCAGGCGACAGATTGACTCTTCAGCACTGCGCCTGCGGTTTCGGAAAAGTTGCCTGGTTTCAGCACTGAGTAGCTGCAAGCGGTATCTGGGGCTGGGCTTGCTAATGCTGATGTTGAGTCTCAGCGCTGCTTGCAGTCGGGCAGTAGCAGTGCAGCCGGAATCCTCTGGGACACCTGTTCCGCTGAACAGCCGCTACACCGACGAACAGCCAGCCATCAGTGGTAACGGCCAGTTTGTTGCATTTGTCTCAAATCGCCAGGGCGATCGCGGCATTTTGCTGTATGACCTAAAGCGCCAGCAGTTTGTCGATTTGCCCCGGCTCAATCGGTGGGATGCCGTTGCCGAGCGCCCCAGTCTCAGCAATACAGCTCGGTATATCGTCTACGTCGCCAGCGGCAGTGGTCGCCCCGAAGTCGAACTCTACGACCGAGTCACTCATCAAGCTCAGGTGTTAACCGCGGGCTATCGCGGCTGGGTGCGCAATCCCAGTATCAGCCCAGACGGGCGCTATGTGGCCTTTGAACTGGGGCGCGACAGCCGGTGGAGCATTCAAATTCTCGACCGCGGCCCTAGTATTGAGCTAGACCTGCCCAATGAATAAATCAATCCCCCATTAAATCATCCCCAATGAATTATCCTTAAGAGTCATCCTCAGGCGTCAGCGGAACCCCGTAATACCTAAAATTTCCCTCGATGTGCGTCAGACCTGAAACAATAGAACCAGACGCGCTCCATGACTGCAAATAATTGCGAATGATTGCACATGACTGCGGCGGCTGTTCGATGAGACTGAGTTGATGTTGTGAGATACCTTCGATGGGTTTTGGCGATCGCCTTCCTGTTCTTGATGGGCGGCTGCACCTACCCACACCTGCTGAACCTACCCTCCAATGCAGACGGGCAAAGCCTCAACAGTCCGTTTGCCCAACAAGAGCCGCAAATTTCAGGGAACTACCTGGTCTTTGTCTCCGACCGCAACGGCAGTCAAGACGTGTATCTCTATGACCTGCCCAATCGCCACTTAGTTGACCTGCCAGGGCTAAACGCGATCGATATGGCGGCAGAACATCCCAGCGTTTCGGCAGATGGGCGGTTCATTGTGTTTGCGGGTAGTCGGCAAGGGCGGCAGGATATTTATCTGTATGACCAGCAAATCCAATATCTGCGCAATTTGACCCCCGGCATCGAGGCCAGCGTCCGCAACCCCAGCATCAGCGCCGATGGCCAGCGCATCGCCTACGAGTCAAACGCCAGCGGCCGCTGGGACGTGGTGTTGTGCGATCGCACTGGCAAGCCCCTCGACCTGCTCATCGACCCAGCCGCAAAATCCAACCGAACCCCCACACCCGAAACGCCAAACGCAGCCCTAGAAACCGGCAAACTGCCCAAGGCGGAATCCGAACCTTTATTCGATGACCGCGATGCGCTAGCGCCCTTGCAGGGGACACAAGCTGATCGGCTCAATTTTGCGCCCCGTCCGGCGATCGCCCCCTCAGAATCACCGCCAGAACCCCAGCCAGAATCCCAGCCAGAACCCCAGCCAGAATCCACCGAGTTTCCATTTGACTCAGCAACCGAACCACCCACGTTACCCGGAAAACCACCGGGAGCGCTTGAAGCATGGGAC
>RFIF01000562.1 GCA_003695655.1 Cyanobacteria bacterium J069 | reverse complement strand
GGCGATAGAGTGTGTAGGAATCAAACAAAATGCCCACTAAGCTGCATACGGAGGCAATCACTAGCATTCCGTCGAGCGGGTTGCCACTGCCAAAGACGCGCAAAAACTCGACGACAGGCGCAATACCAGCCTGACTCATCACTTCGAGGCTGGGAATCTGTTGCAGCAGCCGCAGCGGCACCAGCAGACAGCCCACCAGCACGATGGGAACCAGAAAGCTGAAGATGCCTGTAATCAACAGCGATCGCAGCAGGCTAGGAAAAATACGCATAGACACATGTGGCGAAAAACACAGAAAACACAGGTGCGGCATCGTTGACCAGACTCGACCAGTGCCCGCGCCCAGCAAGCTCCAAAGTCAGCTCTAGCAGTGCAAGCTGCGACTCATCAGCGATCGCTCCAGTCGGCCCGTTTCATCCAAGATAGGCGGAATCAAAGGCGGTGCTCGAAAGATGACAGAAATCTTAAATCGCTCTCAGAAATCGCAATGTTCTGCGCTCTATGCTGCGCTCATGCTGAGAAATAAAGCAATTGGTTAACCCTCGGTCATTGCAGCCGCAGAGGGTTAAAAGGATAGCGGAGTAGGGGGGCGATCGCCTGTAAACGGTTTCTGAGATCTGTAAAGCCGGATTAAGCGTTTGGGTTCTAACGCGGTCGGATCATGTCGCCAGGGCTAAGTTCGCCTAGTATTAATTCACTCAAGCCTTGACTCCCTTAGTGGAGTCCCGCGAGATCCCGCAAAAAAATCGGGGCGAACTCTTTGAGATCTACACCACTGATGCACAATACTCGTATTTCAGTTTTCAACACTCATTTGCTCTAAACGCAGGGCTGAGTGCTGGTGTCAGATGCTGATTTCAAATAATGCAAAGCAACCAATCAGTTCGGGTCTCATATGAGCATGGAGTCGGAAAATTCGAGTTTGGGAAAATGGTGGGGACGACTGGTCGCAGCGGTGTTCCTCGGCGGTCAGGCGTTCGTCCATCTGCTGACGGGGAAAATCCACGTCCGCAACACCTCTGAGCAAATGACCGTGGTCGGGCCAGAGTCGCTGCCCATCAGTCTGCTTACGGCGGTCACGGTCGGCATGGTGTTCACCATTGGGGTGGCGCAAGAATTTATTGCGTTTGGGGCGGGAACGGCGGTGGGTGGCGTGCTGGCGATCGCCCTGTCGCGGGAACTGGCTCCCCTGGTTACGGCGATCGTCGTCACGGGGCGCATCGGCTCTGCCTTTGCTGCCGAAATTGGCACCATGCAAGTGACAGAACAGATCGACGCGCTCTACATGCTCAAAACCGACCCCATTGACTATCTGGTGATTCCGCGGCTGATTGCGTGCTGTCTGATGATGCCGCTCTTGACTACCCTGTCTTTTATTACGGGTATGGCGGGGGGCATGGTGTTGGCCGAGTCGGTTTACAACATTTCCACCCAGGTGTTTCTCGACTCTGCCCAAACGTTTCTCACCGAATGGGATTTAATCTGCGCCATGATTAAGTCTGTCGTGTTTGGGGCGCTGATTGCGGTCATCGGCTGTAGCTGGGGACTGACCACGACTGGCGGTGCTAAGGGTGTGGGGCAATCCACCACTGCCGCCGTAGTGACGGCCTTAATGGCGATCTTCGTGATTAACTTCATCATGTCTTGGCTGATGTTCACGGTGTTTTATCCGACGAGTCTGGGTTAGCGCCCAGTCGCCAGGGCCGGATGAGAGCCGCAATCTGAAAGCGTCGTCAGCATCACGACTTAGAATGAATAAGAACTGTTCTATTTGCCACCCAAAACCGACGTGAATTCATCCCCGGCGATCGCCCCTACTGACACCGTGCAACTTGCGCCCAGTTACCGCCTGCCGGCCGGGCTGCTGCTGCTAGCGCTACCGCTGGTCTGGCTCCAGGTCTGGGTCGGGGCGGCGGTGGGTCTGTTTGCGGTGTTTTTAGGAGTGCAGGCGGCAACGCTGCGGCTGCACTTTACCGATGCGGCGCTCGACATCTTTCGGGGTGAAACGCTGATTCGCCGCTTTCCCTATCAAGACTGGCAAAACTGGGCGATTTTCTGGCCGCCCGTGCCCATCTTGTTCTATTTCAAAGAGGTCAACAGCATCCACTTTCTGCCGATCCTGTTTGATCCCAACGCTTTGCAAGCCTGTCTGGAACAGCGCTGCCCGACCGTTTCCGAGTAATTTGCCTCATGAACTCAGACGAATCTTCAAACGCAGATTTTTTCAACTCTGACGCAGCGAACCCTGCTCAGTCGCCCGATTCGGCCATAAAGCCCGCCGAAGACTCGGGCGAGATTCCGGCGGGGGCGGTTGCGCCGCTGAGTCTCTCGTCGGCTGCCAGTCCACCAGAATCGCTGGCCGATGCAGCCAGCTTCGGGTCGCCTGATGAATTGCCTGCGCCTAACTCATCTGGAGATGGGGCAGAGGTGGAATATGTGGGAGCCGAGCCAGACGGCTGGGCGAAATCTGAACCGTCTGAGGCTCCTTTAGCAGGTAATGCACCAACGGACAGCTTGCCTGTGCTAACCGATGAATCTCCAGAGGCGATCGCTGCTCGGGTGGCCGATCTTCAGCGGCAGGAGCAAGACCTGAAGCGGGCGATCGCCCAGTTGCAAGCTGACTTTTCCGCCACCGAGCGGATGCTGGGTCGCCTGGCCCGCGAAAGCCTGGGTGAACTGGAACAGCGCCGCCAGTCGCTGCAAGTCTCGGTTGAGCAGCTAGAGCGTCGCCAGGAGCGGATTCGGGCTGAAATGCGCAGCACCTTTGCGGGTAGCTCGCAGGATATTGCCATTCGGATTCAGGGCTTTAAAGATTACCTCGTGGGCAGCCTGCAAGATCTGGTGACGCTGGCGGATGATCTGAAGCTGGCCGCGCCGCCGCCCCCCGTCAAGGAGCGCGAACGCGAACGCGAGCGGGAGGAAGCTGCGCCCAAGCCTAAGTTTGGTGAACCCTCTTTTCAAGAAGAAACTCGCCAAATTCGCAAGCTGCTAGAGCAATATCGCACCTCGCCCGACTACTATGGCCCCACCTGGCAACTGCGTCGCACCTTCGAGCCAGTCCATGCCGAACGGGTCGCCAACTGGTTTTTTACCCAAGGGGGACGCGGTGCTACGCGCACAATGGGGTCACGGCTGCAAAACATCCTGGTCGCCTCTTCGATTATCTCGATTCTGCGGAAGCTTTATGGCCCCAAGGTGCGGACGCTGATCTTAGCCGACACGCCAGAGCGCCTGGGTGAGTGGCGGCGGGGGCTGCAAGACTGTCTCGGCATTTCTCGCACCGATTTTGGGGCAGATCAGGGTGTGGTGCTGTTTGAAGCACCCGAACCACTGGCACAGCGGGCCGATCGCCTACTAAAGCAAAAGCAACTGCCGCTGATCATCATGGACGAGTCGGAAGATGTTGTGAATCTATCGCTGCTGCAATTCCCGCTGTGGATTGCGTTCGCCTCCGACCCCACCCGCCCAATGGTCTATTGACGTTGGCCAGAACTGTTAAGTACGGTGAAGAGGTTCGACTTTCGGAGCCGTTTGACGCATGAACTTTTCACCCAGGCTGAGAAAGCTGGGGTTGGCCTTGCTTTCGCTGGCGATCGCCTATGCCCTGATGGCATTCGCATTCAAGCTCATCGGGCTAGAAAATGCGCACCTCTGGGTAGAACGCGCCGGTCCCTGGGCCCCGCTCCTGTTTACCGTCATCTGCGCCGTCAGCCTAATCGCTGCCCCCCTCAGCGGCAGTTCGGTCTATATTGCGGGCGGGGCGCTATTCGGCAAAGAAACCGCCTTTGTTCTGAGCTTCATTGCATCGCTGATTGGGTGCAGCATCAACTACTGGATCTCGCGGCGCTACGGTCGGCGGGTTGCTGTAAGGCTGGTGGGTAAAGAGGAGATTGACGAACTCGATGGATTTGTCGCTCGCCTCAAGGGACATCACAGTGTCTTCTACATGGCGCTGATTATGCTGCTGGGGCAAGATGTCGTGAGCTATGCCATCGGACTCACCAAAATCGACTACTTCCGCTTTGCCCTTGCCCTGATTCCCGCTGCTGTCGTCCTCGTCGGCTTCTACATCTACGTCGGCACTAGCCTTCTCGAAGCCCTTATTGGGTAAGCTCCTAAACCCTCTTGCATAAGCGCAGCGGAGCAATATTCCTAACTCTAACTTCTAACCCCTAACCCCTAATTCCGGTGGTTATTGCTGTAGCGCACCAGCGCTCCCGCCCATTGCAGCTTTTCACGGAGCGTTTGGTAATAGGAATAGTTTTCTTGCAGAATAATAAACTCGGCTGGGCGCTCTGCCATGCGAATATCCACCCGCTGCCCCGGCCAGATGGAGGTGGCCAGCACGCCGTCCATCCACAGCTTCGTGGTCATGTCGGGGTCAGACAGCGGCCAAATGCTGACCACAGAACCCGCCGGCAGCACAATCGAGCGGCTGGACAAGCTGAGCGGACAAATTGGCGTAATGGCGATCGCCTCCATGCCAGGGTGAATAATCGGGCCGTTGGCCGCCAGCGTGTAGCAGGTGGAACCCGTCGGCGTGGCGACGATTAGCCCATCGCCCTGGTACTGATCCACCACTTCACCGTCAATTTCCATTTCCAGAATGGAGGTGACCATGCGATCAGCGGAGGCGGGTTTAACGCACATTTCGTTGAGCGCAAAAAAGCGATCGCTCATGGGTTCCAAATTGGTGCGGTTGCCTTCGTAGGTTGTCGCTTGCAGCATCATCCGCCGCTGCACCGCAAAGCGATCGTGCTCTAGCCGCTCCCAAACCTGCTGCGAATCGCTCAAGAAATCCAGCGGTTCTGTCAAAAAGCCCAGATGCCCGCCCACATTCACCGCCAGGATGGGGATGCCCTCATCTGATAGATGCCGCGCTGCGCCCAGCGCCGTGCCATCTCCCCCCAGCACCAGCGCCAGATCAATCGGCTGCGACACTGATGCCAGAAACACTGGATAGGGATTGTCCCTCGGGCCGCTCGGCCCCATCAACACACGACAGCCCCGCGCTTCTAGCTCCTTGGCACAGCGCTCGGCCCACTTTTGGCTCAGGACATTGCCCGACTTGTGAATGATGATGACTTGTTTTAGCTCCACCCGGTCGCCATCTCAGTCTGCTACCACTTCAGCAGATTAAATTGCTCCATATCCACCGTATCGCGATTTCGATAGATGGACAGCACGATGGCGAGACCCACGGCGGCCTCGGCAGCGGCGATCGCAATCACAAAAACTGTGAATACCTGCCCTTTCACCACGTCAGGGTCGAGAAAATTAGAAAACGCCATCAGGTTCAAATTCACCGAGTTGAGCAGCAGCTCGATTGACATCAGCACGCGGATGGCGTTGCGGCTGGTCACCAGACCATAAATGCCAATGCAAAACAGAGCGGCGGCAAGCAAGAGAAAATACTGAAGCTGCATAGGGCTAGGCAGGTAGAAGAAAACTTAAATCGGTTAAAGAGTCTGAGGGTTAGGTAGCGCTCTGTCTAGAGATGAGGAAGAAGATGAGGAAGACAGCTCATTCAGGGGGAAGTGCGATCGCCCCTCTCCCAAACGCATCGCTGGGCTACTCTCGAGAACCCGTGCCGGTTAGCTCACGGGAACGCTCTGGCAGCGTCAATGCGGAAGTCGTCTGTCCCTCTTCGGAAGTGGCGTCCTCTGGCAAAAACTCGCGGCGAGCAATCACGATCGCCCCAATCAGCGCCATCAGCAGCAACACCGACGCCAGCTCAAACGGCAGCAAGAAATCGCTGAAGAAGTGTAGCCCAATCGTCACCAGCGCTGCATCTCCGGCGATCGGAGCATCCGAAACGCCCCAGGGCGTCGCCACAATCATCGCCGCCAGCAGCGCAAACAGCCCAGCGCAAACGCCCCCCGTCGCCACTTGCCCCAGCCACGCCTTCTGCACGGGTGCAAAATCCTGGCGTTTGTTCACCAGCATGATGCCAAACAGAATCAGCACGTTCACCGCACCAACGTAAATCAGAATTTGTGCTGCCGCCACGAATCCGGCATTTAGCAAAATATACAGTCCCGAAATGCTGATAAAGACCAGCCCCAGCAAAAAGGCTGAGTACACAATATTATCGAGCAGCACCACGCCCAGCGCCGCCGCCAGCATCATCGCCGCCAGCACAATCAAAGATACCAATTGAACGCCATCTGCCAGATTCACAGTCGGTCTCCTGAACGAGGAAAGAGGGGGTCTAGATAGTCGAGTTGAGAGCAGTGCCAGCGGGTTTAGCGGCGGCCCCAGGGCTAGGCGTCGGACGCAGACTCCACGGGCTGCGCTTCATCAAGGATTTCTTCGGGCGTTTTGCCAGCGCGGCGCGACCCAGCGGGCAAGTTGTGGGGTTCGGTAATGCCTTTCGGCAGATAGCCCAGCTCTCGCAGCGGCGTCACCATGGGGTCTTGCGTCACCTTGTAGGGCAGGCGACCCAGCGCCACGTTGTCATAGTTCAGCTCGTGGCGATCGTAGGTCGAAAGCTCGTACTCTTCCGTCATCGAGAGGCAGTTTGTTGGGCAATATTCCACACAGTTGCCACAGAAGATACATACCCCAAAGTCGATGCTGTAGTGGTTCAGCTTTTTCTTTTTGGTTTCCTTGTTAAATTCCCAGTCCACCACGGGTAGGTTGATCGGGCACACCCGCACGCAGACTTCGCAGGAGATGCACTTGTCAAACTCAAAGTGGATGCGGCCCCGAAAGCGTTCCGACGGGATTAGCTTTTCATAGGGATATTGCACTGTAATCGGGCGGCGCTGCATATGGTCAAAGGTGACCGACAAGCCCTGGCCGATGTACTTGGCTGCCTGAACTGCTTCCTTGGTGTAGTCAGAGACTTGCTTGAGAAATTTCAGCATAGGAAGGACGGAAAGAGGGATGAGGACGGAAGGAAGGAGGATGAATGATGGCTGGTGGGTGGGCGAACACTTAGCCGCCGAAGGCAACCGGAAAGACTAGCTTGAGTCCGGCAGTCAGCAGCAGGTTGACCAAGGACACGGGCAAGAGGAATTTCCAGCCGAGGTCAAGCAACTGGTCGATCCGCACGCGGGGCACCGTCCAACGCAGCAGCACCGCCAGGAAGATAAAGAGATAAGCCTTGAACAGCGTCATCACAATGCCGAGGCTGGCGGTAATCACCTGGAGCCAGGGCGTAGACTCGCTGACCCCAGCAAGACCGGCCAGCCAGCTTACTGAGACTGGAGACTCCCAGCCGCCCAGATAGAGCACCGAGGCCAGCAGCGCCGACAGCACCAGGTTAGCGTAGGAGCCAGCATAGAACAGCATGAATTTGACCGCGCTGTATTCCGTTTGGTAGCCTGCGACGATTTCTTCTTCTGCTTCGGGCAGGTCAAAGGGCATCCGCTCGCACTCGGCCAGGGCGGCAATCCAAAAGATGATGAAGCCGACAGGCTGCCGCCACAGGTTCCAACCCAGAATGCCGTAGTCGGACTGACCCTGCACAATGTCCACCGTGCTGAGGGAGTTGGACATCATGACGATCGCCAACACAGACAGGGCCAGCGGCAGTTCGTAGCTAATCGACTGTGCCGCAGCCCGCAGCCCGCCAATCAGCGAATACTTGTTGTTGGACGCATAACCTGCCATCAGCAACCCGATCGGCGCGATGCTCGACAGGGCAATCCACAGAAAGATGCCAATGCCCAGATCGCTGATCAGCATGTTTTGCCCGAACGGCACAATTAGGAAAGATAGAAAGACGGGAATGAAGACGAGCAGTGGGGCGATCGCAAACAGCCAAGGATCAGTCTTGGCGGGGAGAATGTCTTCCTTGAACAGCAGCTTCACCACGTCGGCGGCGGGAATCAGCATCCCCAGTGGGCCGGCATACTCTGGGCCTATTCGCTGCTGGGCGGCTGCCGAAATCTTTCGCTCTAGCCAGGTGGAAACCAGCGCCAACACAGTGACGGCACCGACAATCAGCACCATCGGTAGCGGAATCCAGATGGTTTTCGCAACACCTGGCGATAGTCCCAAATCAATCAACGCTTGAATAAAGCTGCTTTGCAGGTCAATTCCCGAACTCATACGTCCTGCGACTCACTAAGGGGCGGATACTTTATAGCCGGAAAGAATTCTAGCTGGGAGGAACTCTATCAAGGGAAAGAGCCTTGAACTGAGGAATGCGAGGAGTCTGGGTTAGACCCTGAAACTTGACAAAGCCAGCCAGTTCTCGCAGGGCATCAAGGTAATGATCCTTAACACCAGCTTTAGTATACGGTACAGGTTCATTTCCCAGCTTCCTGTAGCCCATAACAGCTATGACAAATTTCTGGAGTGATGATAGAAAAGGCAAAAGCTAAAGCAAATTCTGAGTTAGAAAATTAGCCTCCTGAAACTCATCGTCTTGTCATTTGTGACCCAATTTTGCCCAGGGACAGCCGCGACGCTCGGCGCTGAGGAAACCACAAACTCCAAATTGGGCAAGGGTTGTGGAGAATCTGAAAAGGGTGCAGCGGGCTGAGCGGCAGGAGATTTTTAGATTTTTGTGGGGATTGCATTGCATCTTGCGGCGCAATGAGTATGATTAGGAGCTATTTAGGGTGTCTTTAGAGATTTTTATGTAAAGTGGCTTCGATGAATTACGTGGGCGTGACCTGCCGGGACGCACTGAAATTGGGTGTACTTTAGGCGCACAGATTCGGCGCACAGATTCGGCATTCAGCGATCGCCCCCGTACCCCGGCCATCCCCTGCCAACATCTAAAATCCAAAACCTAAAATCCAAAACTTAAGTAGAGCGAACTCCCCGTGCAAACCCCTGAAATCCCTGAAGCCAATCATCCCCTGATCAAGTCGCTGTCTCACTACAGTGACCAAGAACTGCTGACGTTGCTCCAGCGCCACCCCGATGCTGGACAGTATTTTACGGCGCTCTACTGTCGCTATAGCCCGCTGGTGTATACGCTGATTCGCCACTCCGCGCGATCGCCCGTGCAGGCTGACTACCTCTTCTCCATTACCTGGCGACATTTGTTTCACGAACTGCTGGGGCTGGATCTCAGCGCCCCCGGCGTGACGCTGCAATCCTGGATGATCAATGTCACCGCCCTGTGTATCAACCAGGCAGAACTGCCTCCCGCCGAAGACATTCACTATGCGCTAGAATCATCGCCGCCGCCGCTGCAATGCTTCGTAGAACGAGCGCTTGACCAGGTTTCTCCTGCCCAGCGGCTGATGATTGTGATGGCGCAGACCTTTCGCTGGAGCGAACCGCGGATTGCGGCCTACCTCCAGGCTGAGGGCGAACATATCTCTGCCGCAGGCGTCAAATCGCAACTGCAAGCTGGCTATGCCAGTCTGGAAGCCGCCTTGCCTGAAGATATTCGCGCCATTTACCTGGCAGGCGGCAAGCTAGAAAACCACTTGCAGGGCGGACAGCCCACCCCCAAAGCGACAGAATCCCGCCGCGACTAGCCGCCGAAATCGGCATATTCCCGATTGAAAAAGGAAAAATTAGGACAAACCAAACACGAATCATCCGAGAATTTACGGTTCCCTAACACATTCCCCCAAACCCGGTTGATAGATTTGGGAGAGATTGCTATTGGGAACCTTGTAGATGACGAATCCTATCCTTGGCACTGAAACCGATGACCTGCTGATCGGCACACCCGGAAGCGACTTGATAGACGGGGGTGCGGGCTTCGATACCCTTGTGGGAGGACAGGGAAACGACAGCTATATCATCCGCGATGGCGACATTGTTTTTGAATTGCCGAATGAAGGCACGGATATCGTTTTTGCATATACAAATTACCGCCTGACGGATTATGTTGAGAACCTGCAAATGATTGCAGGCGTTCGCGGTGAAGGAAACAGCGAGGATAACCTGATCCAGGGAAATGCAGGCGTAAATGAACTGTTTGGTTACGAAGGAAATGATGTTCTAGAAGGGTTTGGCGGCGACGATAAGCTGTATGGCGGCAGCGGCAACGATCGCCTCTTTGGCGGAGATGGAAACGATCTGCTGGTCGGCGGGCCAGGCTTTGATCAACTGTATGGCGGTCGGGGGAACGATACTTACCTCGTTAGCAGCTATCGCTTCAGAATTGTTGAACCTCCCCGCGGCGGCGGCAATGACACTATCGTTATTCCGCTGGACTATGAGCTTAAGTCTCTGGCATTTGAAAATCTCAAGCTCTACGGCGGGGCACAGTTTGGCACGGGCAATCGGCTGAAGAACCGGATCGAGGGCAATGGTCGGGGCAACGTGCTGTCGGGGCTAGCAGGCAACGACACGCTGCTGGGCAATGGCGGCAACGATCGCCTGTTTGGCAGCACTGGCAACGATCAACTGTTTGGCGGCGACAGCAACGATGAGCTGTTTGGGCAGCAGGGGAACGATCGCCTGTCGGGCGATCGCGGCAATGACGTGCTCTATGGCGAAGATGGCAACGACGTGCTGATTGGCTATGGCGGCGTTAGCACGGAGCGCGATCGCCTATTTGGGGGGGCGGGTGCCGATACCTTTGTCCTGGGTGCCCGTGGCAAGAATGGGCGCTACTATCTGGGGTCAGGGTTTGCAGTGATTGGCGACTTTTCCCAGGCCCAAAGAGACAAAATACAGGTGCGAGGAAACCCCAGAAGCTATCGCCTGGACAACAGTCGCAACCTGATTGGCAACTCCAGCCGAGACACGGCAATCTATCTGGGCAGTGATTTAATCGCCATCGTGCAAGATAATGCAGGGGTGACAACAAGCAACCTGTTTACTGCACCGCGCCTCAGAAATGGCTGATTTGCCCAACTTTTCGTCTACGAGCGGCCCTCTTGAATCCCTAATTCCGGCCGCGCCAGAGGGCTTTCGCGCGGGCTTTGTGGGCATTGTGGGGCGGCCCAATGTGGGCAAATCGACCCTGATGAACCAGTTGGTGGGGCAAAAAATTGCCATCACCTCACCCGTGGCCCAGACCACGCGCAACCGGTTGCGGGGCATCCTCACCACGCCCGACGCCCAAATCATTTTCGTGGACACGCCCGGTATTCATAAACCACACCATGAGCTGGGCCGCGTGCTGGTGCAAACAGCGCGAATGGCCATTAACTCTGTGGATCTGGTGCTGTTTGTGGTGGATGCGTCGGCGGAACTGGGTGGGGGCGATCGCTTTATTGCTGAGCTGCTAGAACGCGCCGAAACGCCCGTGCTCCTGGGCATTAACAAAACCGATCAGCAGCCGAGCAACCGCCCCGACATCGACACCAGCTATGAGTCTTTGGCCGAATCTCAAAACTGGGGACTGGCAAAGTTTTCTGCCCTCACGGGCGACGGGCTAGAGGCGCTGCAAGCTCAACTGGTCGAGCGGCTTGATCCAGGACCCTACTACTATCCGCCGGATCTGGTGACTGACCAGCCCGAGCGCTTCATTATGGGCGAACTGATTCGCGAACAGGTGCTGACGCTGACCCGTGATGAAGTGCCGCATTCCGTGGCGATCGCCATCGACCGCGTAGACGAAGACCCCGATATTACGCGCATCCTGGCCACCATCCACGTCGAGCGTAATTCTCAAAAAGGGATTCTGATTGGTAAAGACGGCAGCATGATTCGGGCGATCGGCACTGCCGCCCGCGAACAGATCCAAAAGCTGATCCTGGGCAAGGTCTATCTGGAACTTTTCGTTAAAGTGCAGCCCAAGTGGCGACAATCGCGTACGCGCCTGTCGGAACTGGGGTATCGAGTGGAGGAGTGATGGGGTGATGGGGTGATGAGGTGATGAGGTGATGGGGTGATGGTCTTTCGTCATCGCTTCAGACACCCGTCTGCCTGCCGGAAATCGCCGTGATGTTTCGCAAAAATTTGGACGACTTGCAAAAAGTTCCACTATAGTACAGAAGAATCATACCGAAGTGTCGTAAGCAGTCGTGAGCGTTTTGGGCAATGGCGATTATCTCTTCCAAGCAGCCACCGTCTGAGCCAGAAGATTTAGGACTGGGGGATTTGGGATTGGGGGATTTAGGCGCGCTGCCCCAACCGCGCAAAGCCGCAACGCCCAAAGTTTCAGCTTCGCCTAACGCTCCAGCGGACGATGGAAAACTGCTGACGCCCGATCGCCATCCCGAAGACACGGGCAAGCCAGAGGAGCGGATTCGTCCCCACCGTTTGGCAGATTACGTGGGGCAAAAAGACCTAAAAGAAGTGCTGATGATCGCCATCCAGGCGGCCCAGGCGCGCCAGGAATCGCTCGATCATTTGCTGCTGTATGGGCCGCCGGGGTTGGGCAAAACCACCATGTCGCTGATTTTGGCGGCGGAAATGGGCGTAGATTGCAAAATCACCACAGCGCCCGCGCTGGAGCGACCGCGCGATATTGTAGGCCTGCTGGTGAACCTGAAGCCGGGAGATATTCTGTTCATCGACGAAATTCATCGCCTGCCCCGCGTTACAGAGGAAATTCTGTATCCGGCGATGGAAGATGCGCGGATCGACATCACCATTGGCAAAGGACAAAGCGCCCGCACCCGCAGCCTGCCGCTGCAAAAGTTTACGCTGGTGGGCGCAACAACGCGAGTCGGGGCGTTGACCTCGCCCCTGCGCGATCGCTTTGGGTTGGTGCAACGCCTGCGGTTTTACGAAGTAGACGAGCTTCAGCAAATTGTCCTGCGGGCAGCCGATATTCTCAACACGCCGATTACAGTGGATGGGGCAGCCGAAATTGCCCGGCGATCGCGCGGCACGCCCCGCATTGCCAATCGCCTGCTGCGCCGCGTGCGTGACTATGTGGAGGTAAAGGCGAGTGGCGCGGCCGTAAATGGGGCGATCGCTGCTGAAGCGCTGGAACTCTTTAACGTAGACCCCTGCGGTCTAGACTGGACCGATCGCCGCATGTTGACCGTGATCATCGAAAACTATGGCGGCGGCCCGGTCGGACTCGACACGCTAGCCGCCGCCACGGGCGAAGACGCGCAAACCATCGAAGAGGTGTATGAACCCTATTTGATGCAGATTGGCTACCTCAACCGCACCCCCCGCGGCCGCGTTGCCACGCCCGCCGCCTGGCGACACCTGGGCTATACCCCGCCCGAAGGTCAGCTCTCGTTTTTACAAAGCCCACCGTCGCTGTTTTAGGGCGCGTCATCCGCGTCATCAATTTACCTCAGGGTTATTACTGTCTTCCGGTTGTTTGAGGCTTTCGGTGCACTTCTCCCAACTCGCCCTAAGGCAAGAAAGCGCGAGACATGTTCTTGCTGAAGTTAGCCAGCTTTTCTGGCGTCCATTCATCGTTGCCGTTGCTCAGTTCCGTTGAATCCAGACCTGACCCAAAGGCATTGCCTAAATCCTTGCTGAGTTTCAGAAACCGCTGGGTTGTCCAAGACGAGCCGTTTAGCTTTCTCATCGTCTCAGTCCTCCTTTATTGATTTTTTCTACTCTTCCAGTGTAGTAAACGGTATCTCAATATACAAACAACGGCTTGCATCATAATCATGACTAGGTTCGATGTCTGCGATCGCTGGCTCGCATCAGTACGCTTGAAGCACGCTTGAAGTGCGCTTGAAGTGCGTTATCCCCGGATGAGCCGGAGAATTCCTGTTGGGGCACCTCGGCTCCAGCGCCTGTCACAAGCTGGGCAAAAATTGGGGCAAAAATTGGGGTGGAATTCCCTAATCCGCTCTTCCCGATTGGTTTTCCAGGAAAGTCCCCGATCTGTGGATTCCCCTCAAAATCCTCGACTGAAATGATCCCAAATGTTTTAGTGTGCCCCCAAAACTGGTAAATTACCGGAGTATCGGCAAGCGGAATTTGAGCAATGAGAGTCTTAGTCATTGGCGGCGACGGATATTGTGGGTGGGCAACAGCGCTCCACCTGTCGAATCGGGGACATGAGGTAGCCATTCTGGATAGCCTCGTTCGGCGGCATTGGGACAACGAGCTTTGCATTGACACTCTCACCCCGATCGCCCCTATCCAAACCCGGCTGAAGCGTTGGAAAGACCTGACGGGCAAAAATATTGATCTCTTCGTGGGCGATCTCTGCAACTACGAGTTTCTGAAAAACTCGATGCTCCAGTTTCAACCCGACTCGATCGTTCACTTTGGCGAGCAACGGTCGGCTCCGTTCTCGATGATCGACCGAGAACACGCCGTGCTGACTCAGGTCAATAACGTCGTGGGCACGCTCAACCTGCTCTACGTCATGCGTGAGCATTTCCCCGATTCTCACCTCGTCAAGCTGGGCACGATGGGCGAATACGGCACGCCCAATATTGACATCGAAGAAGGCTACATCACCATCGAGCACAATGGCCGCAAAGACACGCTGCCTTATCCCAAGCAGCCCGGCTCGTTCTATCACCTCAGCAAAGTTCACGATTCGCACAACATCCACTTTGCCTGCAAGATCTGGGGACTGCGCGCCACCGACCTCAACCAGGGCATCGTCTACGGCGTGCTGACGGAAGAAACGGGCATGGACGAACTGCTGATCAACCGTTTGGACTATGACGGGGTCTTTGGCACCGCGCTCAACCGCTTCTGTATCCAGGCGGCGATCGGCCATCCGCTGACGGTCTATGGCAAAGGCGGCCAGACTCGCGGGCTGCTCGACATCCGCGACACCGTGCGCTGTATCGAAATTGCCTGCAATAACCCCGCCGATGCGGGCGAGTTCCGCGTGTTTAACCAGTTCACCGAGCTGTTTAGCGTGGGCGATCTGGCCAATATGGTGCAAAAAGCGGGCGCGGCCGTAGGTCTGAAGGTGAACGTGGATCACCTGGAAAACCCCCGCGTTGAGAAAGAAGAACACTATTTCAACGCCAAAAATACCAAGCTGCTGGATCTAGGGCTAGAGCCGCACTACCTGTCTGACTCGCTGCTCGACTCGCTGCTCAACTTTGCCATGAAGTATAAGCACCGCGTCGATGAGAAGGAGATCCTGCCAAAGGTGAAGTGGAAAGGGTAGCTCTAGGGATCAGGGGTCAGGTTTCAGGGGTCAGGTTTTGCAGCTAGATATCAGATTCAGCCACCAGCTTCAGGGATTAGATGCCAGGTTCAGAATCCTAGCGCCTGACACCTGGCCCCTGACACCTAACCCCCAGGTCAGCACTTTCTACTTCTCTTTACATCCCCCTTCATATGCGTATCGCCCTATTTACCGAGACGTTTTTGCCAAAAGTCGATGGCATCGTGACGCGCCTGAGCCACACGGTGGATCATCTCCAGCGGATGGGAGACCAGGTGCTGGTGTTTTCGCCGGAGGGCGGGCTGAGCGAATACAAAGGGGCGCGAATTAACGGCATTCCCGGGTTTCCACTGCCGCTGTATCCGGAGCTAAAGCTGGCGCTGCCGCGGCCGTCGATTCGGCAAGAGCTGGAGCTGTTTAAGCCTGACCTAATCCACATTGTGAATCCGGCGGTGCTGGGCGTGGGCGGGCTGTATTACGCCAAGTCGCTGGGGATTCCGCTGGTGGCGTCTTACCACACGCATCTGCCGAAGTATCTGGAACACTACGGGCTGGGGATGCTGGAGGGCGTGCTGTGGGAACTGCTGAAGCTGATGCACAATCAGGCGGTGATTAACCTGGTGACCTCGACGGCCATGCAGGAGGCGCTGGAGAGCCACGGCGTGGAGCGGGTTCATGTTTGGCAAAAGGGTGTGGATGTGGAGCTGTTTGACCCGTCGCTGGCAGATGCCGAAATGCGATCGCACCTTACTCAAGGCAATCCCGACTCGCCGCTGCTGCTGTACGTGGGTCGGCTTTCGGCAGAGAAGGAAATTGATCGAATTAAGCCCGTTCTAGAAGCAATTCCGAATGCGCGGCTGGCGCTGGTGGGCGACGGGCCCTATCGCGCCGATTTGGAAAAAATCTTTGAGGGCACGCCGACTTTCTTTGCGGGCTATATGACGGGCAAAACGCTGGGAGCTGCATTTGCCTCTGCGGATGCGTTTATTTTCCCGTCGCGGACGGAGACGCTGGGGCTGGTGCTGCTGGAGGCGATGGCGGCGGGCTGTCCGGTGATTGCGGCGAATGCGGGCGGCATTCCCGATATCGTTACTGATGGTGTGAACGGCTATCTGTTTGACCCGGCGGATGACAGAGGGGCGATCGCCGCTACAGAACGCCTCTTGAACAGCGCTGCCGAGCGGGATCAGCTTCGTCAAAACGCTCGCCAAGAGGCCGAGCGCTGGGGCTGGGCCGCAGCCACGCGGCAGTTACAGGGCTTTTATCGAACAATTTTGTCGCAGTCTATGCTGACGGCTGCCTGAGGTGATGGGTACGGGGTTTGAATTCGTGCATTCCTGAGATACCGGATTTTGTTGCGGGGTGAGGTACGTGCTGTTCTCGAAAGATGCGAGGTTCTTGCCCACCTATTTACCTCATTCGCTTCAAAAACGCTGTACCCTGAGGAATACTCATTCGAGCAATCTGAAAACCCCTATTGCGATCGCCCCTTGTGTCTTGCGCTGTTTCTTGCTCTGTGTCTTGGCTCTCTACCCCACTCCTCGCCCAAGCGTCTGCGCCATCCGCCCCCAGCCCTACGCCAGTTCTGCCGCCGTTTGTGCCCCCTACTCCAGAACAGGCGACCGCCTTCTTGGGCACACTGGCGCTGACGGTGGGCCTAGCAGTGGCTTTCTACGTGCTGGTGTTTGTCGTGTTGCGGTCGTTTTTTCGCCGCCTCGAATTTGAACTGGGCATTGCTATTCTCAACCTGGCGCGAATCCCTGCCCTGATTATTTTGATCTTTGGTAGCCTGCGGCTGGCGCTGAATTTTTTGGCACCTAGCATAGCGCTGCTGTGGCTGGAGCGGTTTTGTGCGGCCTTGCTGGTTGCTGCCAGAAGTGTTGAACGCTGACGTAACATGAGGAAGTAGGCTTGTTTTTTAGATCTTATGTTCTACTTTTGACAAGAAAACAAGTGGCTTATTGCGTCTATTGCCAACAAGTAGGACTTTAGACCCTCTTGGATAGCAGAATTGTAAAGTTTTAACATCAAGATTCAACACTTCTGGTAGGACGGACATAGTTGCTGTTGAGGCTCGTAGTGAGGACTTAAGTCCTCATTACAAACGTCCTAACCAACCTGCGTATTGCTATGAAGCACCTGTTAGAATATCGATTCTGGATTTTGTAATGATTCTGGATTTTGGATTTGCGATTTTGGATTGCGAGTCAAGTGTTTACAGAATTAGCGTTTGCAACTGGGGGCTGAATGGGTAGCCGAATCGTGAAGCTGGTGAGGGCATTGGCGCTTTCCACTTGAATCGAACCGTGTAGATACTCTACCAGCCGCTTCACCAGTGCCAGTCCCAGCCCTGTGCCACCGCGATTCCATCGATCCACACTGGCCACACGATAGAACTTTTCAAACAGGCGCGGCAGTTCTTCGGCGGGCAAATCGATTCCTGAATTGCTCACCTGGACGTTCAGCGTTCCATCCAAAATGTGGGCCGTCAGCGTGATTTGTTCATTCGGCGGTGTGTACTTACAGGCGTTGTGCAGCAGTTCCATTAAGATGCGCTTGAACCCGTTCAGATCAGTGGTGATGGACGGCAGGTTTTGCGGTAGATTGACTTTCAAACGTTGGCGCTGTTCCTGAATGCGCGCCTCGAACGGTTCAACGATAGACGGGAGCCAATAGTTGAGCTCAACGCTTTCCAGCTCGATCGACTGCACGCCTGCTTCTAGCCGCTGCAAATCGAGTAAATCGTTGATCAAAGTTAGTTCCTGTGTGCATTCCTCTTCCAGGATTTGAAGATAGCGCGTCAGGCGTTTGTCGTGAATTTGGTGCTGTTCTAGCAGCACTTCGACCATTTGGATCGCCATTTTGATGTTGGTCATGGGCGATCGCAGTTCGTGAGATACGGTGCTGAAAAAGTCGTCTTTGATCTGGTGCAGCTTTTCTAGCTCAGCCACCTGCGCTTGGGCCGTTTGGTAGAGTTGTGACTGGCGCAGGGCGATCGCCGTTTGCAGGCTGATCTGTTGCAGCAGACGCAGTTCCCAGGCTCGCCATTCCCGTGGGCCCGTGTTTTGATAAATCGCCAGCAGCCCCCAAAGCTGCTCGTCTAGAAAAATAGGGGCGATCGCATAGGCCCGCACCTGAAATTGCTCCAGAATTTCAACATGGCAGTCGATATGTCCGGCCTGATAGATATCACTAATGGCGAAGGTTTCGCCATTGCGGTAGCGCCCACCTTCGGTTTCCTGCAAATAGGTATCTTTCCAAACGGTTTGTACGCCTTCTGCAATCAGCGGTGACCATTCCTCCCCTACCGACTCGGCGACAAATCGACCGCTCCAGTCGGGTTCAAACTGGTAAACCGTCACCCGATCGACCTGGAGGGTTTGCCGCGTTTCGCTCAGCACGGTCGCCAGAATTTCGTCCAGGTCGAGCGATTGATGAATATTTTGAATAATTAGCCGCAGCAGCCGCTCTTGCTCAGCCTGCTGTTGCAATGCCTGGGTGCGCTCTTGCACGCGCTGTTCTAGCTCTTGATTGAGCTGTTGCAGGGCAGCTTCGGCCCGCTGCCGCTCTGCCAGTTCTAGCTGAGTCTTGCGATAGAGGTCGGCCTGCTGAATGGCGATCGCCACTTGATCGGCCAGGTGCTTTAGCAGTTGAATTTCGTCCTGTTTCCACTGGCGGGGCTGAGTGCAGTGGTGTGCAATCAGCAGACCCCAAAGCTGGTTAGGCTGGATAATCGGCACAATCAGACTGGCCCGCACCTGAAACTGGCGCAGAAAATCGGCATGGCAGGTCTGGATACTGCCGTCGTCAATATCGGCGATCGCCCACACCCGTCCCTGGAAGCATTGCTCGATGTAGTTTTCATAAAAGCAAGGGTCGTGGATATCTCGCCCCAGCAGCGCCTGCCAGGTTTTGCCGACCGACTCTTGCACGACATAGCCTTGGTTTTGAGGGTCGATGCGAAACAGAATGACGCGATCAGTTTGCAAGAGTTGGCGCACTTCGTTTACGGTGGCAGCCAAGATGTTGTCCAGGTCGAGCGATCGCCGGATGCGCTCCGTTACAGTTCGCATCAACTGTTCGCGCTCTGCCGTCTGGCGCAGTTGAATTTCTGCCTGTCGGCGCTCTGCCCGAATTTGCGCCTCTCTCACCTCTCGCCGCACTGCTTCGGGCAGCCGAGCCAAATTTTCCTTCATCAGATAGTCATGCGCACCGGCTTTCATCATGGCAACGGCCGCTTCTTCGCCAATCGTGCCCGACACCACAATAAAAGGCAAATCAAGCTGGCTTTGCTGAATCAGGCTGAGGGCTGCCGGTGCGCCAAACCCAGGCAGCCGATAGTCCGAAATCACCACATCCCAATAGCGCGTTGCCAGGGCAGCCCGCAGCTCATCCGCCGTCTGCACCCGCGCCCACTCCACACTGAAGCCGTCTCGCCGCAGCGCCCGCAGCACCAGCAGCGTATCGTCTTCCGAGTCTTCGACCATCAACACCACTAG
>RFIF01000561.1 GCA_003695655.1 Cyanobacteria bacterium J069 | reverse complement strand
GTTGGGCTTGCAGGTAATCCAAAAAGTCGTAGAGTTCGGTTTCGTTGAGTTCCTGGCGCGATCGCTTGCTGTAGGTGGCTTTTAGATGTTCGCGGCCGCGTTTGGCGTCCCATCCCAGACGGCGCAGTTCGACATCGGTTTGGGCGAGGATGTCGGAAAAGTCGATAGACGCTGGGGCGGCGGATTCTGCCGGAGGTGGAGCCTTGGGCGCAGGTTCCTCGGCGGGCGATGGGGCACTGACGGCCGATTTTTTGCGCGAGGGTTTGGCGGTGATTTGCGAGGCGGGTTTGGTAATTTTGGACAGATCAATCGGCTCCTGATCTGCCAGAGAGCCATCGTCGGATGCAGCAATGTGGGTATAGAAATCTGCCACGATGGGCCCTTGGTCTAGTGGGAATTCGGGCGAGAACTCGGGCGAGAACTCAGGCAAAAATTCTTCGGGGGGCAGGCTGTCGGGCTGGTCGGGTTCGGCCCACTCGCTGGGGTCTGGCAGCGCATCAACGGCCGGCGGCGACGGGCGATCGGCAATGGCATCGGCAATGGCATCGGCAATGGCGGTTACAGAGGGGGCCGGCGGTATAGGAATCGAGACACTGGGTTCAACGGGAGGCGTTCTGGTTGGCAGACTGTCCCAGGATGGGGCAGAGAGCAGCGAGGGGGGAGCGATCGCCCCCGGTTCCGGCTCTGCTCCTGGCGCGACTGGTCGGTCGGTGCTGGGTTCCGCAACTCCGACGGGATGAATGCCCAGCCCCAAAACCTGGAGCGATCGCCCCCTGGCCCGGTCTTCTGCCTGCTCGATATTGGAACTTTCTGCCAGCCCCGTTGCCAGCGTCAGCCCGCCCATTATTACGCTTGCCCGCACCACAAAGCGTCCGTCTTGCACCAGCAGCAGGTCGGTAATTAGGCTGGCGGCAGGATAGGCGGCGCGCAAGCGCGGGAGCAGCGTAGACAGGCTCTCAGAAGCAGAAAAAGACGACATGATGCCAAATGATGTCAATACTAAAGGGAACGATAAAGGGTGAACTTTCACGCTCATTTTGTGCGCGATCGCTTCCTCACCATACTCGGATTTCAGCCGAATCTATCAGCTAATTGAAACGGGTAGAACGCAACTCAGGTAAACGGTGCAGTGCTATCGATAGAAGTCCCAGCTAACAACTGGAGTTCTTAGAAACTGAGATTTAGGGCTAAATTCGATATGCTGTGAAGGATACGGTTTGTTCATCTTGCAACCCTCTGCTGCTGTTTGCGTAAATCTTTTTGCATAAGTACCGTCCTCAATGCTAGATAAACTGCTCGAATGGTCTCCCAACTTAGGTGTAGACACATTTCTTTTGCTAACCGTGCTGGTGGCGCTGGAGACGTTGCTGTCTGCTGATAACGCGATCGCCCTGGCAGCGATCGCCCAAGGGCTGGACGGGCCCAAAATGCAGCGCGATGCCCTCAACTTTGGGCTGGTTGTGGCGTTCATTTTCCGGGTGATTTTGATTCTCACAGCGACCTGGGTGATCCAGTTCTGGCAGTTTGAGCTGGCAGGCGCGCTGTACTTGCTCTGGCTGGTCTATCAATATTTTTCCTCCGACGACGCGGAAGACGGCGACCACCATCACCACGGCCCCCGCTTTGCCTCGCTGTGGCAAGCGATTCCGATGATTGCAGTCACAGATCTGGCGTTTTCGCTGGATAGCGTGACGACGGCGATCGCCCTGTCTCAAGAAATTTGGCTGGTGCTCACGGGCGGGCTGATTGGCATCATTACACTGCGGCTGCTGGCGGGGCTGTTTATCCGCTGGCTGGATGAGTATGTGCATCTGGAAGATGCGGGCTATGTCACGGTGGGGCTAGTAGGTCTGCGCCTGCTGGTCAAGGTGTTTAACGATAGCCTGGTGCCGCCCCAGTGGGTGATGATTTCGGTAATTGCGCTACTGTTTGTCTGGGGCTTTTCGGAGCGCAAGCCTGAAGCAGCGATCGCTCCCGATGTTGCCGATGCCGCCCCAACCCATGCAGCATCAACCCATGCAGCATCAACCCATGCAGCATCGACGGACGCCGCACCTGCCAACGGCACCCCCCCGGCTCTGGCGCGAGAAGCCGCGACGGTTACTCCGCCTGAAGCCGACGGTCGCGAAGCGCAAGAAGTTTCTGCGGACTAGCGCCCAATCGAGAATATGGATACTCTGCGTTGGTCAAGCTCTGATGCGATCGCCCCTCGGCGCTGTCCCGATCTGCTGGCTCCTGCCGGAAACTGGGACTGCGCCCGTGCTGCGGTAGAAAACGGAGCCGATGCCCTCTACTTTGGACTCGATCGGTTCAATGCGCGGATGCGGGCGCAAAATTTCACCGAAGCCGACTTGCCCGATCTAATGGCGTTTCTGCATCGGCGCGGTGTCAAGGGCTACGTCACGCTGAATACGCTGGTGTTTCCGGCGGAGCTAGCCGCAGCGGAGCAATACCTGCGCACAATGATCGCCGCAGGTGTGGACGCCGCCATTGTGCAAGATGTCGGCATTTGCCGCCTGATTCGCCATTTATCGCCCGACTTTCCCATCCACGCCTCGACCCAGATGACCGTGACCAGCGCCGCCGGGGTCGAGTTTGCCCGGACGCTCGGCTGCAATCTGGTAGTGCTGGCCCGCGAGTGTTCGCTCAAAGACATCCGCAAAATTCAGCAGCAGATGGCCGATTCCCGTAGGGATCGCTCCGCGAATCGTGCGATCGCCATGCCACTCGAAGTGTTCGTCCACGGGGCGCTGTGCGTCGCCTATTCGGGTCAATGCCTCACCAGCGAATCCCTCGGCGGCCGCTCTGCCAACCGGGGCGAGTGCGCTCAGGCCTGCCGGATGCCCTACGACCTGATCGCCGACGGACAGCCAGTGGATCTGGGCGATCGCCAATACCTGCTCAGCCCCCAGGATCTCTCCGGACTCGCCGTGCTGCCGGAGCTAGTCCAAACTGGCGTCACCTGCCTGAAGATCGAAGGCCGCCTAAAGTCGCCGGAATATGTCGCCAATGTCACCCGTGTCTATCGAGCCGCGCTCGATCGGATCTGGCAGGAGATGACGGAGTGCCAGAGCGATGGAGTACTGGAGCAGCTCCAGTCTCCCCCTCTTTCCCTCTCCCCCTCTCTCCCTCTTCCTGCTGCCGACCGCTACAGTCTCGAAATGGCCTTCTCTCGCGGCCTCTACACGGGCTGGTTTCGCGGCATTAATAATCAGGAGCTGGTTCACGCTCGATTTGGCAAAAAGCGGGGGGTGTACTTGGGCAAAGTAACCCGCATCCGAGGCGATCGCGTGACTATAGCTCTCCAGGCTCCGCTCAAACCCGGCGATGGCGTAGTGTTTGATAGCGGACATCCGGCAGAGCGCGAAGAAGGGGGCCGCGTCTATTCCGTCGAGCAAACTGGGGCAGAAGCAACTCTGACCTTTGGGCGAGACGCAGTGAACTGGGGGCAGGTGCAGGTGGGCGATCGCCTCTGGAAAACCAGCGACCCCGAACTCGACCGACAACTCCGCCAGAGCTATACTGGCGACTTGCCCAAGTTTCAGCGACCCATTGCTATCGAGGTGCATGGCGAGGTGGGGCAGCCGCTGGTGGCGATCGCCCGCGATGACCAGGGCCACATCGCCCAAGTCGAGTCGCAGATGCTACTGGCGATCGCCCAAACCCAACCCCTCACCACCCAACGCCTCCAGGAACAGTTCGGGCGACTGGGCAACACGCCCTTCCGTCTGGGCGCTTTGCAAAACCACCTGGGCAAGTCCGCCATACTGCCCATCAGCGAACTGAACCGCCTGCGCCGCGAATTGGTCGCACAACTCGAAACCTGCCGCACCCAGCCCAAACCCTGGCACCTGAACCCCACTGCCACCCTCCAAACGCTCCTCCCTCCGCCCCTCTCCTCCGCCCTTCCTCTCCCTCCCCCTCCCACCCTGATCGCCCTCGTCCGCCGCCTGCCCCAACTCCGGGCAGCCCTCGATGCAGGACTAGACATGCTCTATTGCGAACTGGAAGACCCGCGCAAATACCGCGACGCCGTCCACCTTGTCCGCCACCACTCACCCGCGCACCCACCTGCGCACCCACCCCAACTCTTCGTCGCGCCGCCCCGCATCACCAAACCTGGCGAAACCTGGATTTTGCAGCAAGTCCGCGCCTGCAATGCCGATGGCTATCTCGTTCGCAATTATGACCACCTCCAATTCTTTGCCGATCAGCGCTGCGTGGGAGACTTCTCGCTGAACGTAGCCAACGCACTATCGGCTGATTATTTCCGGCAGGCTGGGCTGGAGCGCCTGACCGCATCCTACGACCTCAACCTCCAGCAGCTTGAGGGGCTGCTGACCAGTTGCCCGCCCGATTGGTTTGAGGTAACCATTCATCAGCACATGCCGATGTTTCATATGGAGCATTGCGTCTTCTGTGCGTTCCTGTCTGACGGCACAGACTACACCAACTGCGGGCGACCCTGTGAAAAACAGGATGTTAAATTGCGCGATCGCACAGGTATTGAGCATGTGCTGCAAGCGGATGCCGGCTGTCGCAATACCCTGTTCAACGGGACGGCCCAAACAGGTGCAGAGTCCGTGCATCATCTAATGCGGCTTGGCGTGCGTCAGTTTCGACTAGAGTTTGTCCAAGAAACGCCAGAGCAAGTAATTCGGACGATCCAGCGCTACCAGCAGCTTTTGAGGGGAGAAATGACGGGAACACAGCTTTGGAAAGACTTAAAGCTGCAAAATCAGCTCGGGGTGACTCGGGGAACCCTGAACCCCCATTGACGGGCCAGCTTTTGAGAAGATTCTATAAACCTTGACTCAGCGTAAAAAGACTTTGAGGGAAACACCTTAGGATTTCTTCATCTTGTTCCAATTTCCCGTATAGTTTTGACAGGGTTTCCTGGCTGACTTTTTCGGCTTCTGTGCCTTTTGGTCAGCCTATGGGTAATCTGATTGAGGAACCGCGACCAGCAGCTTTAGCCCCCCTTGCTAGCTGTCACGACTTCCGGGTCTGCCCCGGCTGTAGAAGTAACGTGTAGTGGTTTGGAGTGATATGGTGAGGCGTTGCACTGTGAAAGATTGCACTGTGAAAAGTGGCACTGTGAAAGATCCCACGGTGAAAAATCCCGCTTTGAAAAGTCGCACTTTGAAAAATCCTATGGTGGAACATCCCACCGTGGAAAGTTTCACTGTGAAACTTTCCACGGAAAGATCCCACGGTGGCAAACGATCAATACTTCCGTTCCCCGCGAACTTACCCACAGACGGGCTTTTAACTCTAGTGAATTGCTTGCTGTGAGGTGCCCTACACGCCGTCAGCAAGCTATCTGAAGCGGTTCACAGGTTCCGCCTAGATGAGAGGGCGTGCTTCTCAGGTGCTTTTACCCGCCAGGTTCTTGGGTTTTTTAGGAAAGTTGGGTCTGCCTTGACGGTTTTTCCGAGCCGGGAGTGTATCCGGTCTGCCCTATCGCTTTTCTAGCCCCTATCAGGGTGATTTCGAGTCGTTAGATATGGGTTTGTCGTAAATCCTCATGCTGCCATTTTTCCCGCTTTTTGTTCTGGCTCAGGCCACACCATCAGAAGTCTACATTCCAGAACCGCCGCCGCCGCCGCCTCGCCTCAGCCATGTTGTGGAATCTCAAGAGGTGCGGCCACTGCCTGGACAGCTAGATTCAGTTCCTGTGTTCAACAGCAACAGCCCAGAACTGGTGCAGCAGGAAGGAATCTTGCTATCGACCTTTCCGCCGCAGGGGATGCGCGTGCCTTCGGCGCATTTGAACTATGCCTTTGAGGGGCGGTTCGATGTGTTTGCTCATCACATTGCCAAAGGACGAACGCCGACGGATGTGCGGACGCTGTACATTGGCGTGCTGGCCTACAACCCTTCCGATCGCCCGGTCACGATTCAGGTGCTCCAGTCGGCTAGCTATCTCAGCCAAGAAGCCCCGTTTTATGATCTGCCGTCCTATGTGGCCAATGCGGGGCCGACGGTGTTTGCGGGGCCAGGCAGTCGCACCATGGGCGATATTTTACGGGGGCTGAGCCAGCGGCTCTTGCCAGAGCGAGTTACAGTTCCCCCAAAGTATGTCCAACTGCTGCTGAATGAACCTATTCCCTTGCGGAGTTTGCAGTCTTATCGCAATGGCGAGCCGCTGCCCCAAATTGATCCTGAAGATGTGGGGTTAGATGCGGCAGAAGCAGCCGAGGTGGTGCAGAATGGTGCGCCTAGAGCGCGGCGTCCGCCGACTCCCCGCAATGCCACTAATTTGCCGATCAACGGGCGATCGGCACTGTTGTATTTGTCGAGTGATGGGCCAGTGCATTTGGCGAGCCTGGGCATGTTTGCCAAGGTGAACGGAAATGGCACCGAGCGATCGCCCCGCATGGAAGAATGGCTGACGCTGTTGCAGCAGGGTGGCGTGGCTGGCCCGCGCGATCGCACGCCGAGTCCGCCCAATGCCCGCCAGATTGGCCGGTTCTATTATGGGCGCGTCTCTGGCGTGTCGCAAGGCTCGCGTTGGGATGCCGTGCTCACCGATGGCGAAGGCGCAGAGAATTTGACGATTCCGCAGCGAGGCAGCGCCATTTCCTACGCCATCAGCACCGTCGATCGCCACACGCTGGGAACGGGGCAGATTCAAAGCGCGCCGATGCTGGCCCGCTATGCCGATACTGCCTATCGCGCTCACGGCAACTATGGCACTCGCTACAATCTGACGCTGCCGCTCTATAACAATACAGAGCGGGAGCAAACGGTGGCGCTGCTGTTTCAAACGCCTATGAAGGACGAGTCGCTGCGGGGACAAGCGCTGCGGTTCCTGAATCCGCCCGATCGCCGGGTGTTTTTCCGGGGAACGCTGCGGTTGCAGTATGTTAACGACTGGGGTGTGACCCAAACCCGCTATGTGCATGTGGTGCAGCGCCGAGGGCAACAGGGCGAACCCCTGCTGACGTTGAATCTGAGACGGGGCGATCGCCGCCCGGTGCAGGTCGAGTTCCTCTACCCGCCCGACGCCACGCCCCCGCAGGCGCTGACCATCCAAACCCTCGCGCCGGGACAAGCCCCCCGAACCGCACCCCAGGAAGAGAGCGGCACCGCCGTCACACTCGAATCATCGCCCCAGCCTTAGATAGGGGTTGGGGGTTAGGGTCGGAAGTTCTGTCCTAATCCCCAACTCCTTGGCCCTAGTAGTCTGTCAACAAAAAGTGATGAGTTTGATGGGTAATGTGCCGCGCTTTGCGCGGCACATTACCCGGTAAAAGTTGCTTGACGCAACACTAGATTCCATGGCTTTTTCCGAGCACCCGCCCCAGCCCTAGATCGAGTTCGGGAGTTAGGGTCAGCAGTTCTGCCCTAACCCCTAACCCCTAAATCCCGTGGCTTTTGCCGATCACCCAATGTCGCCGAAAAAAGCGCGACAGGCTGGACTCTTGCAGGGATAGGCAGATGGGGCGACCGTGGGGGCAGGTGCGCGGGTTGCGGGTTTGCTGCCAGCGATCGAGCAGGGTTTGCATTTCGATCAGCGTGAGGGGTGTGCCGTTGCGGATGGCGGTGCGACAGGCGGTTGCTACTAGCGCAGTGTCTAGATCGCCCCCCAAGCTCAGCTCCATCAGCGCGTCGGCGCAGTCTGGGCGCTGGGCGAGGGGGTCGGGAACCGTGCGCACGGCCCACAGCGCGTCGCCAAAAGGTTCAACCGTCAGCCCAATGTGGGTGAGTTGGGCGACCTGTGCGGGCGCAAGGTTTTGCAGCAAAAGAGGCGGGTCGAGGGGCGTCAGCGTCCAGCGATCGCACAATTCTTCGTACAGCACCCGCTCATGGGCGATGTGCTGCTCGATGAGCCAGACTCCAGCGGGATGCTCTGCCAGGATGTACATATTATGAACCTGGGCGATCGCCCGGAGGGGAGATTGAGCGGGTGAAGGGGTGGGATGAGGGGGTGAAACTGCGCTTTGGTGCCCCGATTCCGCGGCTCCATCACTGCCCAGCCCGCCTGCGGCATACGACCCACTGGATTCGGCGGCGCGGAGGACTTGCCCCACGCGCTGCGTATGGGCGGCCTCGCCGACGGCGGTGGCATTGAGACTGAGGGCGTGGGCGATCGCCGCTTGCACTTGATCTTTCAGCAGGTCTAGCGCTTTCAGGTAAATTTCGGCCTTGGCTGGGTGGCGGTTCCAGTCGATTTGGTCTGGCGGCAGGTGCAGGTGCAAAAAGCAGACCGGATGGCGATCGCGCGGCAGCGTCCGCCGAAATGCACCCAAGATCGCCTGCTCCAGTTCTGGAATCTGCACCACGCGCCCGTTGACGGCCACTTTGACCCAGTCGGGGCGGCGGCGATGGCAGCGGTCGGGCAGGCCGAGTAGTAAGGATGAGGGATAAGGGATGAAGGATGAATGAGACCACGCCCCTTCATCCTTCATCCCGCCGCCTTCATCCTTTCCTGCAACTTCCACCAAATCGCTCGGCTGCACATCGCGCAGGATTTGCGGCAGAATTTGCTGAGCAGTCTTGCCGGCCCACAGGTTAAACCAGTCGCGATCGCCCTGCTGGAGCACCCATGTTACCTGGGGATAACAGAGCGCCAGATGGTAGACCATGTGCTGAATGGCGCGGAGCTGCTGGGCTAGCGGGGGCAGTCCCTCGCGGCGGGGTAGCCAGTTGCCAAAGAGTTGAGAGACGGTGACGACGGTGCCAGGGGCGATCGCCGCTGTGGATTCTGTTACGGGCTGGCCCTGATGGTCATAGCGCACCCATCGGCCCTCGGTGGCGTGTGGCGGGCGACTGCCAATTTCCAGCTCTGCCAGTTGCGCCAGACTGTGCAGCGCCTCGCCGCGAAAGCCCAGGCTGCGGATGTTCCAGAGATCCTCGCTGTTCTGAATTTTGCTGGTGCTGTGGGGGGCGGCGGCCTGTCGCAAGTCAGCCGCCTTCATCCCGCTGCCGTTGTCGGCCACGCGCACCGTCCATCGCTCTGGCCAAACGGCAATGCGAATGTGGGTGGCTCCCGCATCCAGCGCGTTTTCGGCGAGTTCGCGCACCACCGCCGCCAGCGAATCGATCACTTCGCCTGCCGCAATCAGGTTTACGACCGCTGCTGAAAGGGTCTGGATGGGCTGCGTCATCCGATTTGCATCAAGGTTAGGACGGGAACCCTAACAATTCTGCCTAATTTTGTGGCGCACGGGTCGGCCTTAGCATCGCATCGCGATTGGAGGGCACTTTGGCTGCCTCATAAAACTTCTGAAACCCTGGATAGGGTGTTTCTCAGGCTGGTGACTGAAGTCGCGCTCATGGACGCGCTTATGGAGTCGAAGTCCGCTGCTGGGGACTGTCAGGCCTCTTGGGTGTATGTTTCAGGGATTATAATTTTTGCAATCAATATCCGGCTTCATGTCCCGTCAGCATGTACGGTCAGACGCGGCACTGCTGGAGTTTTATCGCCGATTGTTGGGCGGGGGCGGCTTCCTGGGAACAATGATAGAAATCTTTTAGAAACCTTTTGGATCAAGGGGAGACTGAAATATCACTATGGAGCAGCGGACACACACCACGCCAGACGGGAAAACGGTCATCGTCCTGATGCCCACCGGCCGGTTGGATATCACGACGGCGTGGCAGTTTCGCCTGAAGCTGCAAGAGTCGATTTCCCGGCTCAGCCCCCACATTGTCGTGAACCTGTCGCAGGTGAATTTTATCGACAGTTCCGGCCTCACCTCTCTGGTCGCCGGGATGCGCGACGCCGACAAGGTGAAGGGCAGCTTTCGCATTTGCAATGTCCACCCCGAAGCCAAGCTGGTTTTTGAAGTGACCATGATGGATTCGGTGTTTGAAATTTTTGAAACCGAAGAAGAGGCGCTAGAAGGCGTGCCCCGCAGCGTGATCACGGGGTGATGCTGCGGAGCCGCCGAAGCCGCAGACCAACCTGAACAGCGGGCGATCGCCCCTCCGCCATCCCCAGTTCCTCCGCCATCCCCCGCCATCCCAGCCCGAATCCCGCTTAGCCCTCCCGCATCCGGCCAGACTAAGCGGGATTTTGGTCTGAAATCAGCCAAGGGCGATCGCCTCTGGGATGGCGGTGATTTGGTTGAACGAGAGTGAAAGTGTCGTCAGATTTTGGAGTGGGGCGATCGCGCTTGGTTCTAAGGATCGAGAGATGGCAAAACCCGACATCGATTTTGACAGCCTTCGCAACGACCCGGCATTTCAAGCACTGTTGAAAGCATAAAATTTAGAAAAGCGTGCTGTTCTGCTGAGTTGTTCTCTGAGGTTTCAGGGCTGAATGCCTCGTTGTGTCTAGCTTCCCTGAATTCTAGCTGCCCTAACTTTCGCTCATTTGCAATAATATTCGATACTGCTGCTCTTTTCGCTCATGCCATCGCGTCCTTATCAACCGCTCCTGCTCCGCATTTTGCACGGCGTGACTGGGCTTTCGGCGATCGCCGCCATTCTCACTGCCGCCTGGACATTCGATACCTACGATGCCCGCTGGATCGACCTGCCGCTGCCGCGCCTGCCTGAGATTGAGGGCATTCATGGCACCTTTGGGCTGTATGCCCTGCTGGCGTTTCCGCTGCTGGTGCTGTATGCCTTTCGTCAGGGCGATCGCCGCCTGGCCCAGCCTGATTCCTTCAATACGCTGACCCGCATGTCTCCGGCGCGTCCCGCCTGGTGGTATGCGCTGCACCGCTGCACCAACACGACCATGCTGCTGGCGATGACGTTTGCGCTATTTTCGGGCAAGATGATGGATTCCAATTGGCTGCCACGCGGCGAGACGCACCACGCCTGGTATCTGACGCATCTGGTGTCTTGGGTGGTGCTGGTGGTGTGCCTGGGGCTGCACCTGCTGATGGCGGCAAAGGTTGGTGGACAGCCGCTACTGGTGTCGATGCTGGAGTGGCAGTTTCGCGAGAAGGATCACCCCAAGCGCTGGCCTAGCCAGATTGCGGCCACCTGGAATGCTCGCCACTTTGACACGCTGCGCGGCTGGCTTGCCTGGGCAAAAAGTCTGAGGCTCTTGGAAGCGGGAATCTTGCTGGCGATCGCCTTTGCCTGGATTATCCCGCTGTTCAAGCACCCGTAATTTCAAAAAGCGCATTATTGCTCGCAGTTGGTCGTGCATCTGCTGCCAAATCCCTTTACGATGCTATTTGCAAAATCTGGGGCACACAAAACCTAAACCAATGCCTTGAGCAACGCTTGCAGCTTTAGCTTTACCTCAGCCAGTTCGCGGGCGGGGTCAGACCCGGCGACGATGCCTGCACCTGCATACAGCCGAGCGCGATCGCCCCCCAGCATGGCCGAGCGAATGCCGACGATAAATTCTGCATTGCCCGCTGCGTCTACCCAGCCCAGCGGCGCAGCATAGAGCGATCGCCCAAACCCTTCATAGCGGCGAATTTCCTCGCAGGCAATGTCGCGGGGCAGTCCGGCAACGGCGGGCGTGGGGTGCAGCGCGTCTACCAGCTCTAGGGGGTGCAGTCCGGCGGGCAGGTGCGCGTGAATGGGCGTGTGCAGGTGTTGGATATTCGACAGGCGCAGCAGGTCGGGTGCCGCAGGCAGTTGGGGCGACAGCCCTAGCTGAAACAGGCGATCGCGCAAAAAATCCACCACGACCTGATGCTCATGCTGCTCTTTGGGCGTACTCATCAGGAGTTGCGCAAAAGCAGCGTCCTCTCTCGCAGTGCGACCTCGGGGGGCAGAGCCAGCCAATGCGTCGGTGGTTAACTGCTGATTGCGAACGCTAACAAGTCGCTCAGGACTGGCTCCGATGAAGGTTTTTCCAGTGCCTTGATTGACTGAAAAAATGCAGCAGTCGGGATAAATCTGCCGCAAATTGTGGAGGGAAAAAAGCCACTCAAACGGGCGGCGAGAAATCACGTCTACCGCGTGTGAGAGCACCAGTTTTTGTAAGTGATTTTTGTGAATTGAGTGGAGGGCACTAGTAACGGCTTTTTGAAAATCGTTAATCTCTAAAAAATTCCAGGATTGCGGCGTAATGGGATCGTAGTTTGTATATCCCAACAAGGAATAGTTTGCCTGCTGAATTTTTTGAAACTTGAGCCACAACGAATCTGTTAGGGTGGTCAAATTGGTGTCAGCATAAAGCACCACATTTGCAGTTGCAACGCAGCGATCGGGCTGTCGTAAAATTTGCCACTCTGGCAGTAATACAATCGCTGATGCAAAAGGCGACTGAATCGTGTGAGTTTCATCAAAGAAGGTAAAACTGCAAAAGTAGCGTAAATCTGCTGGAGTAGTCGTGATTACAGCCGAGGCTTTTGAGGGATGTTTGGGCGGCTGATGAAAAAGATTATCTAAACTACGTTGCAGGAATTTTTGTGCCTTTAAAAAGCGGCGATCGCCCCCAGTGTAAAGCACCGAAGCATTGCCAAAAGCGGCGATCGCTTCTCCCTCATAAGGCTTTTCAAAGTAGAAATGAGGCTGGCTTGAAGTGTTGAATTGCTGTAGCGCCAAAAGCGGATCAACCGGATCAATTTCCAAGGAAATGCTGATCCAAAGACAGTCAGAGGGGGCTTCAGGTTTGAGTTGTGAACTGAGTAACTGATTGCGTGATTCGTTGCGTGATTCGTTGCGTGACTCATTTAAATGTTGCTGACATTCAGATAAGAGTTGATATAAAGCTTTGCAATCTTGAACGGGTTCAATAGGCCGGGGTACGACTGGCATGAGTCAACAGTAAAAGATAAGCGATTGTGGGCGCAGCCTGTCTACTACAGGTAACACACTTGGGCAAAGTCTAGCTACCTGACTGGGGAATCTGGGGTGAATGCATCGGGACGCTGCCCTGGGTGAGATAGGCAAGGGTTTCAGGCGGCGATCGCCCACCCCTATTGCCAGTCACAACTCTTTACAGTTGTGGGGGGCGGAGCTTCTCTTGAGGGAGGCGAGAAATCGTAGAATGATGAGGCTTCCAGCAGTTACCCGCCGGCGATGACGATCAAACCTATCCGCCAAAACTCCTCAACAAACCGTAACTCTATCGACCCATCGGCTCATCCTTTGAGTCCTGCGAACCCCGCAGTCCATGACGCCACAGAGCCGCTGCCTGCGAAGCCGCCCGCCAAAAAGCTCTGGATGGCAGCGCTCAAGCTGCCGATGTATAGCGTTGCAATTATGCCGATCGCCCTGGGAACGGCGATCGCTTATTTTGAAAATCAATCGCTCCGCTGGGATGTTTTCATTACGTTTTTAGCAGCCGCAATTTTGATTTTGATCTGGGAAAACCTGAGCAATGACGTGTTTGATTCAGAAACCGGAATTGATCAGAACAAACACCATTCTTTGGTGAATTTAACAAGCAACAAAGCCCTGATTTTTGCGATCGCCAACGTCTGTTTAATCTTGGGAATTTTGGGTGTGTTGGCGATCGCCTGGCAGCAGCAAGATGCCACCGTCTTGGCGCTGATTGTGCTGTGCTGCGGGCTGGGCTATGTGTATCAGGGGCCGCCCTTTCGATTGGGCTATCGGGGGCTGGGCGAAATCCTCTGCTTTTTTGCCTTTGGGCCGCTGGGTGTGGCGGCTGCTTACTATAGCCAGAGCCAGTCCTGGTCGATCGCCAGCCTGGGGGCATCGGTCATTCTGGGTATCAGCACCAGCCTGATTTTGTTCTGCTCCCACTTTCATCAGGTGGCAGACGATGCTGCCGCTGGCAAGCGATCGCCCATTGTCCGCCTGGGCACGCGGCGTGCGGCGCAGTTGCTCCCCTGGCTCTGCGGCAGCCTGTATGCCCTCACAGTCAGCTTGGTCATTGCCAGACTGTTCCCAGCCTGGACATTGCTGATTTTTGCCAGCCTGCCGCCCGCGCTCAAGCTTTGCCGCCATGTCCTCGCCAACCACGACAAACCTGCCCGCGTCAGCAACTGCAAGTTCATCGCCGTGTCGCTGCATTTTTGGAGCAGCCTGCTGCTGTGTGCCGGGTTTGTGCTGTCTGGGTTGGGTAGTTTTGGATTTTAGATTTTAGGTTTTGGCGCGCGGGCTGCCGTTAAGCCTCAAATCCCAAACCCAAAATCCCAAACCCAAAATCCGCTAGACTTTGGCCACCGGCACCGGACTCACATCGGCATTGCGTCCAAACAGCACCCTCGGTTTTAGCAAGGCGCGAAATAGCAGCCACAGCGACTGAATCTCGCCCGGCGACTGCCGCGTTTTCCACTGCCCCGGCCGACAAAATAGCGTTTCCACCAGGCGGCGCTGCTGCTCCAGGCTCATCTCTGCAAACAGAATCCGCACCGTTGGAAACTCATCGCTCTCACCCGTTCGCTCGACCAATCCCTGGAGCAACAAATTCTCTTCCAGCAGCTCGATTTGTACAGGTGGCAAGTCTTCCGAGAGCAGCGGAAAGCCTGCCTGGGTCAGGGCGACTTCTGCGCCCACTTCGGAAATCATTGTGGTGACGCCATAAAATATGCGATCGCCCACCCGCAACCGCACCGTGCGGCGCAGGTCAAACCATTCATAGGGGCTGGGGCGCGGCGCATCCAGCAAGATCAGCAGCGCAATCCCCAGCATCATCAAGTTATACAGGCTCCACAGCCAGCCCAGCCCAATGCCCTTCACCACCATGGCTTCTTCAGGCGTTACGGTCTGCTGCCATGCGCCCTTAATCATACATAGACCCAGATTTACCCACAGACTAATAGCCGTCAGCACGAAAAATACCAGGATGGGCGCGGCCAGGTTCCAGTTAAAAACAAAGCGATTGCTGGCTGTGCCCTTGGGTGTTACCTTAAACCCCTTAGAAAAAGGATTCAGCATCACCTTAACCACGGTGGCAGCTAGCGGCACTGCCAGCGCCAGTGAGTAGATATCCGACAGCACTGCCGAGCGCGATCGATAGTTGAGCCAGGAAAACACCGCCAGTTGCACCAGATAATAGGGCAAAAAGAAATACATCAGTTCTGCCGCCGTTGCCCGTAGCGGAATCACGCCCAGGAACGAATAGGCCAGCGGCATCAGCAGATAGCCCACGCGGGAAATGCTGGTAAACCAGTGCAGCAGTCCCTCCAGGTGGGCCAGCCGCTGTAACGGCCGCAGCCCGCGAATCGTCAGCGGATTCGCCTGGATGAAAAAGGCTTGCAGCGTGCCCTGAGCCCAGCGCAACCGCTGGAGCGCATGGGATGCAATGTTTTCGGCGGCCAGTCCAGCGCTCAGCTTTTCGTCCAGGTACACCATGCGATAGCCCTTTGCAGAGATGCGGATACCCGTGAAATAGTCTTCGCTGAGCGAGTCGGTGACAAAGCCGCCGATTTCGTCCAGCACGCTGCGCCGCACCACAAAGGACGTGCCCGAACAGATGACGCTGCCTGCCCCATCCCGAATTGGCTGAATTTGGCGATAAAAAACCTCTTCTTCGGGGGTGAGGACATCTTCCAGTCCCAGGTTGTAAGCGATCGGGTCGGTGTTGTAAAACGTCTGTGGCGTCTGTACCAGCGCCACTTGGGGGTCTTGAAAAAAGCCGACAGTTCGCATCAGGAAATTTCGCGTGGGCACAAAGTCGGCATCGAACACCACGATCAGTTCCCCACTGGTGCGGGGCAGCGCATGGTTGATATTGCCGGCTTTGGCATGGCGATTATCGGGACGGGTCATATATTCACAGCCCAGTTCCGCCGCCAGCGCCTGGATTTCGGGACGGCGCGTGTCGTCTAGCAAATAGACGGTTTTGACAGAATAGTCGATTGCCTGACAGCCCATCACCGTGCGCTTGAGAATGAACGCGGGTTCGTTGTAAGTAGGAATAAAAATGTCTACGGTGGGGCGATAGTCGCCAAGCTGTACTGCCTGAGACAGTGCATCGGCTTCGGGCCGGCGATCGCGCACCTTCAGCATCAGCGCCAGTTGAATAATTGCACTGCTCAGCATCAGCATTTCTAAACCCAGCAACCCCAGGCTAAACACCCCGTTCATCGGCGTATTTAGGTTGAGCGTACTGGCCACGCGCCACAGCACATAGCGCACCGTCAGCACCAGCAAAATCGTGACCACTACCGTCCGCGACCAGGAACGAGGCTGGGGCGACAGCGCCATCACCCCCAACACCAGTAAAAACAGCCCCACGGTCGGCACCAGCAAATACTGCCCCGCCACCATCGGCACCTCCAGCCACAGCGGCGGATTTTGCTGAATGGCATTGATCTGGGCAAAGATTTTGCTGATAGTGCCCTGTCCGGCAAACCAGAGCGCGACAATGACAAAGGCGATCGCCACCACGCTCAGCAAAATCAGCGTCGTCACTTGTGGGCGCGTCGGCGCAGGCGCAGACTGGGGCAACTGCTGACGACGAATCTCAGAGATAGTCATAAAGGTCTGTCCTCAATCTGATATCGGCAACCGCAGGCAACCGCAGGCAACCGCAGCTAAACAGTCGATTCATCACGATCCATCAACATAACCAAAAGGGCTGGGGAAAACGAACCTGGCACAGACCCGCCCATGACAAACAAACTTGATGGCAACAGGAGTCAGCAGGATTAATCTTCTTATTCCCCCTCAGGAGCGCGCTTCAGAGCTTGTCTCCTGACTCAATTCACCGCAATAGCCATGAACAAACCACGAATAAATCACGAATAAACATGGTGACAGTTATAGCAGGTCGCTGCTGATAGCAGGTTGCCCCCAGTCTGCACGGCGCCGGCTGCCAGCAAGTAAAGATCGCCAGACACAGGGATAACCAAATGCAATAGAGATAATCAAGCGACAGTTATAGCAAAGTGAGGACGACGCAACTGTTTTATGACTCACGGTTTATGCATCCTGACAGCCCTATCATGCATAACCCCTTTTCTGTAAAACCACAGTTTCCTGAATACAGCCTGAGTAGCAGATTTGAAAACCCTGTGCCAGAGCAGCACCAGAGCATTCAAGCAAGCATCAAACTCACTGCCTCCCGTCTAGTTTTACGTAGCCCGTCCGCAAAACGATTTCAGACTCCGCCACAGATTTTTTCCTACCCGTCAGTCTTCCGTCATCTTCCGGCTTCTGTCATTTGTAGTGGATCACTGTTGTAGTGGATCACTGTAGAAAATTCACTCTTGCAGCACGCAGCCCCATAGGGCAGCCCTGGCTGTCCTGTCCTCGCAACTTGCTCAAACAACTTGCTCAAACAACTTGCTTAAACAACTTGCTTAAACAACTTGCTTAAACAACTTGCTTAAATAAGTTGCTTAAATAGCTTGGCCAACTAACTTGTCGAAAACGCACCTCGCCGAAAATCAGAAAATCCCGCATAATCTTAAAAGAATGCAACAGTCTGGCATCTGTGGAATTTCCGCAAGCGCTAGCGTCTAGCCCCTAATCGAGATCAGGAGACGGTTCCGCCTATGGCCATGATCGAAACCAAAACCGAACCCATGGTGCTAAACATGGGTCCCCATCACCCCTCGATGCACGGGGTGCTGCGGCTCATTGTCACTCTGGATGGCGAGGACGTGGTGGACTGTGAGCCTGTGATTGGCTATCTGCATCGGGGCATGGAAAAAATTGCCGAGAGCCGGACGCCTGTCATGTATGTCCCCTACGTCAGCCGTTGGGACTATGCGGCGGGTATGTTTAACGAGGCGGTGGTAGTGAATGCGATTGAAAAACTGGCCGACGTGCCTGTGCCCAAGCGCGCTAGCTACATCCGCGTCGTCATGCTGGAGCTAAACCGGATTGCCAATCACCTGCTGTGGCTTGGCCCTTTCCTGGCAGATGTGGGCGCGCAAACGCCCTTCTTCTATATCTTCCGGGAGCGGGAAATGATCTATGACCTGTGGGAAGCGGCGACAGGCTACCGCATGGTGAACAACAACTATTGGCGGATCGGTGGCATTGCGGCTGATTTGCCCTATGGCTGGGTAGATAAGTGTGCGGACTTCTGTGACTATTTCCTGCCCAAAGTGGATGAGTACGAGAAGCTAATTACCAACAATCCCATCTTCCGCCGCCGTATTGAAGGCATTGGTACGATTACCCGCGAAGAAGCGATCAACTGGGGCTTGTCTGGGCCGATGCTGCGGGCTTCGGGCGTCAAGTGGGATTTGCGGAAGGTGGATCATTACGAGTCTTACGACGACTTTGATTGGGATGTCCACTGGGAAACAGCGGGCGACTGCATGGCTCGCTATGTGGTGCGAATTCGCGAAATGCGCGAGTCGGTCAAGATTATCCGTCAGGCTTTGGCGGGGCTGCCAGGTGGGCCATATGAAAACCTGGAAGCCCAGAAGATGAACGCGGGGCCAAAATCTGAGTGGAACAGTTTTGATTATCAGTTCATTGGCAAAAAAGTCGCGCCGACGTTTAAGATTCCCAAGGGTGAAAACTACGTCCGGATTGAGAGCGGCAAAGGTGAAATTGGCATCTATGTCATTGGAGACGATGCGGTTTTCCCCTGGCGTTTCAAGATTCGAGCTGCCGATTTCAACAACTTGCAGATTTTGCCTCACCTGCTGAAGGGGGTGAAGGTGGCAGACGTGGTGGCTATTCTCGGCAGTATTGATGTGATTATGGGTTCGGTTGATCGATAGTTTGATGCGTCAATCTGGAGTTTGATGCGTCAATCTGGACTGCTTTACAAATGGAGTAATTGGAGTAATTCTCGGCACTTGGTTCTAGAGTGACTCTGGCAAACTGGCTCGGCGTGATGCTTTGAGCCAGTTTGTTGCGATCGCCCTCCTAAAGCTGCCCAAGCGGAACTTGGTGGGGGGCGATCGCGTCATTTAGGGTATCTTCACCTCGACCACAGCGCCTTCACAGCGTTTCAAACGATGATTTCAAAAGACTAAAGATTTTGGTGAGATTTTTGGTGAGATTTTGGTATCGGCAAATCTGTTGATAGCGACCAGGTTGATTCGAGCCAGGATTCAGCGCGGCTTTTAATTCAGTGCGACTTCCCTGCGAGTCCTCTGGAAGGGGTCACCCGTTTGGGTCAATCTCGCTCAAATGGATTGACTTACACAATCCAACCAAGGATAAATAAGTATGTTTACATCCAGGTTAAGTATGTTTACAGCCAGCCACTGGGTTGAAAGGACTCCAGAAGGTGACAACTACTAACCTCTGCTCCTTGCGCCAGGTCTGGCGCAAGGTTTTAGGGATTCTCATTGAGCGTCTTTCAGGCTCTGGTTCCAGTCTTAGGCACCATGCCTGCTGTTCTGGAAGCCCTAAAGTTCGGTTTCCGAAATCTTAGGCTTGACGGCTGGATCTGTTTAAAACGTCTTTGAAGTCGGTTCGAGTTCGATTCACGTATCAGCAATCTCGATGGAATTAGCAACAACACTGAGGGGTCATACCGTTCACAATGCGGTACGCGAGGTGGGCATCAACCCCAACTACTGGTATCCCGTTTCTTGGGCCGAAGATCTAAAACTGGGTCAGGTTATTCAGGTAGTCATATGGCAGCAGGCGATCGCCCTCTACCGCGATTTGCAAGGCCACGTACACGCGATGGAAGACGCCTGTCCCCACAAGGGCGTAGAGCTACACCGGGGCAAAGTAAAGGGCGATCGCCTAGTGTGCCCTTACCACGGCTGGGAGTTTGATGCTGCTGGCGAGTGTGCCCACATTCCCTACCTGCCACCCACACAGAAACTGCCCTGTGCCCAGGCGCGCAGCTACCCCGTCCAAGAGCGCTATGGCATCATCTGGCTGTTTCCGGGCGACCCCGCCTTAGCCGAGCAGGTCGCCATGCCCCACATGCCCCAATACGACGACCCCACCTATTTCCAGATCCCCATTCCTGGCCACTTCCACGCGCACTTCTCAATCTGCAACGAGAACACGATGGACGTGTTTCATGGCTATCTGCATGAAAATCTCCAGGGCTGGTATGACCCCAAGCTGCTCAAGCTCAAAGAGTCGCCTGACTCTGTCTTGGCAGACTATGAGGTGAATTATGAAGGCTGGATGACGAAGTTTCTGGGGCTAAGCGACGACGGTGGCAAGACGACCCGCGTGGTATCTGTGCACTACCACTATCCTCACTACATCAGCTCTCTGGAGGGCGTTTCTTCGCTTTATCTCAATCGTTTGCCAGTCGGGCCGCAGGAAACTCGTTCTTTCTCAATTTTGTTTCTCAAACTGCCGCTGCCGCAGTGGCTCGTCAACCCGATTCGCAAGCCGCTGATGCTGTTTGTGCGGCGGTTTGTGTTCATGAAATTCCTGCTGCAAGACGTGGAGATGATGGAGAGCGAGCAGCGCGTCTTCAAAACCAATCCTAAGCGTCGCTATGTGGAAATTAACCCAGCCATTATTGCGTTGCAGCGCGTATTCCTGCGGCAATACGACCAGTTTTTACAGCAATCCCAAGTGCCTTATGGTTTCCCGCCGCCAGAGGGGAATGGGGAGAACGTAGAAGATATATCGCAAACCCTGTCTGAGCCTGTAATGGCGGACTCAGTGCGGCGTTCAGTGGACACTTCCATGAGGAGGGGAGAACTGTAACAATCCTAAAACATGGATTAATCTCCTTCTGGCAAAGTAAAGGAAAACTCTTATTGTAATCATCAACGGGCTGCCGACTAGGAGCCATGCCAGAGGTGAAAGTCCCGTAAATGCAGTCATAACGTGCAAACACAGCGCCAATGGATTTAGCAGTAGCAGATGGCTAGACCAGTCTAATAATCCGAGGGGCTAGAGGAGATACGCTACCAATTAAGTTAGGTGAGGGGAGTTTACTGTGCAAGTTATCAAGGAATACGTTCAGCGCTGGTATGAAAGCGGGCTAGACCCGGACGAATATATCTGCCATCGCAAGCAGGGCAACCTCGTCGAAATTGAAGAGTCAGATACGGGCCGCAAGCGCATGGTGCTGACGTTTTGCACGAACGACGTGCTGGGTCTGGTGCAAAGCCCGGCCGTCAAGCAGGCGGCAATTGATGCAATTTTGCAATATGGCACATCGAACAGCTCGACATCGGTGCTGAGCGGTCGGATTGATCTGCATCGCCAGCTTGAGGAAGAGGTATCTGCTTTTAAGCACCTGGGACATACGCAGCTTTTTTTGAATGCGTGGATGGCAATGCAGGCGCTGATGGATGCCTTTTGTCATCAGGCGATTCCAGTGCCGGGGTTCCAAAACACCCGCGAAACACTGATTATGACCGATGTGCTGAATCACGGCTGCATTGTGTCGGCGATCGCCAATGCGGGCACTCGCTCAGGCAAGCTGTTTGGCAATAGCCCAGCGGTGCGAGTGCGGGCCTATCGCCACTGTGATATGGAAGACTTTGCCCGGAAGCTAAAGCGTTATGCCAAGCCGGGCGATCGCATTCTGGTTGTATCGGATGCGGTGTTCTCGATGGATGGTGACATTGCGCCGCTGCCGGAGATGATCGACATCCTGTCGAAGTATGAAGACACGACGCTGGTGATGGACGAAGCCCACGCCAGCGGCTCCATTGGCGCAACGGGTCGCGGAATTTATGAGCACTTCGGCATTTTGCCGCAAGACGCTCTGGATAAAGGCGTGACGCCGCTGATCATGACCACCTTCTCGAAGTTTGGGGCGTCGGTCGGTGCTGCGATCAGCAGCCCTGTGGCGGAGTTAAAGCCATTGCTCAACGTCTCGCCATCGTCGATCGGCACCTGCTCTCTGGCTCCACCGTTGACGGCCGCCGCTTTAGAAGCAGTGCGTCAAGTGCGTCAGCATCCCGAACTGGTGCAGCGTCTGCATGAGAATACTCGCTATCTGCGGACTCGCCTGGCCGAAAATGACTTCATGGCGATCGGGGAAACCAACGTGCTGCCTGTGCTGCTGCCGCCGGATCTCAATCCCAAAGACTTTGCGCGATCGCTCGTTGCCAACCACGGCATCTGGGTATCGCCCATTTGGTACATCGCCAAGCCCCGCCTGCGGATTACCGCCAATGCGCTGCATACTCGCGAAGAGATGGATCGCCTGGTGTCTGCGGTTGTGGCAGTGCGCGAGGAACTGTCTTACAAGCCTGCAACGATTAGCGCCTAGTCTGGTTAGATGAACTAGCAAATAAAGAAAGGCGACGCCTAGCGTCGTCTTTTTTATTGTCTTTCTTAGGACTTACGCAGTTGGATGATTTTTCGCGGGCTGCGCCCGCGAAAAATCATCCAGAATCTAC
>RFIF01000560.1 GCA_003695655.1 Cyanobacteria bacterium J069 | reverse complement strand
TAGCCGATTCTTAGAGCTAATTTATTAAGTCGCTGAAACTCCCATCTGGCAGGGCTTTCAGAAAAACTGCTTAATGCAGTTCCCGGAAGCCAAAACCCCCGATATACAAGGGATATAAGCGACTTAGGATTGACTTTGTAAATCCGCTCTTATGGTTCTTCTTCCAGACAATGCTAAGGAATCTCCGCTGTCATGCAGTCTAGAGTCCGAGAGTACTGCTACGGTTCTTCAATATGTTCAGTCGATGGAGCGGCTGCTGATTGTGGTGCAGGAGCTGTCTTTGGCAAGATCGATGGAACGCATTATGGAAATTGTGCGCACTGAGGCCCGGGAGCTGACTCACTCAGACGGGGCCTGCTTCGTGCTGCGAGAGGGAGAGTGTTGCTACTACGCAGATGAAGATGCGATCGCCCCCCTATGGAAAGGTCAGCGATTTCCGATGGATATTTGCATCGGCGGTTGGACGATGCGCAATCGAGTTCCAGCCGTCATCACCAACGTTTCTCAAGATCAGCGTATCCCCTGGCTAGCGTATGCCCCGACCTTCATTCAAAGCTTAGTCATGGTGCCCATTCGCGCCCTCGATCCCATTGGCGCAATTGGCACCTACTGGGCCGCCCAACGGGAACCCACGCCCCAAGAAATTAGCCTCCTCCAGGCCTTGGCTGACACAACAGCAGTGGCGATCGAAAACGTCCAGGTTTATTCAGAATTAGAGCAGCGCGTCAGCCAGCGGACACAGCAACTGGAACAGGCAAATCAAAAGCTAGCGCTAGAGATTCAGGAACGCAAAATGGCAGAAGAGTCCGTGCGTCGTCTATCCCTAACTGACGAGCTGACCGGGCTGCACAATCGGCGGGGCTTTTTCTTGCTCGCCGAGCAGCAATTGAAGCTGGCTTCTAGACTTGGCACAGACTTTAGCGTGCTGTTTATTGACCTGGATGGGCTGAAGCAAATCAACGACCTCCAGGGCCACGAAGCTGGAGATGCGGCCATTCGTGCTGCTGCCGAGGTGCTAAGGCAAACATTTCGAGAATCTGACCTGCTGGCTCGCTTGGGGGGCGATGAGTTTGCCGTTTTGGCACCCGGCACCTCGGATGATTGGGAGCGGCTGCAAACGCGGCTACAAACCTGGATTGCCCGATTTAATCAGCAAGATCATCCTCCATTCGTTCTATCCATGAGCGTTGGCTCGCATCCCTATGCATCAAACGAGACGCGATCGTTAGAAGAGATTCTGGCCCTAGCGGATATGCAGATGTATGAGCAGAAGCGTTTGAAGCGACAGTCAGCGGTTTAGCATCAACATCCAGCAGGGCTTGCAAGTCGAGCGGCAAGGGGGCAGGCTAACATAGCCATTAAAGCCATGAAGCTTGCAGCTTCTTAAGACTCAGGACTGACGCAGTTGAAACGAGTTTTATAGATTCTGGATGATTTTTCGCGGGCGCACTGCGAAAAATTATCCGACTGCGTCAGTCTTATGCAGGTTTCCTTACCCGTTTGCCGATGGATTTATGGTGGATGACTTGTGAACATGGCAGCGCACACCCAGACCTCACAAATTTCTTCTGACTGGATTCGGGCGCATGTCTGGATTTCGGGGAAGGTGCAGGGCGTGGGCTATCGCTTCTCGACCTGTGATACGGCTTTGGTGCTCAAGGTCAACGGCTGGGTGCAAAATTTGCGGGATGGGCGAGTGGAAGCGGTGTTTGAAGGGCCGGGCGATCGCGTCGCCGAAATGATTCGCTGGTGCCATCAGGGGCCACCAACAGCCCAGGTGCAGGACGTGGCTGTGCAATATGAACCGCCAGAATATCTCCGCCGCTTTGAGCTAAAACGGTAGGCAGGGAATAGCGGCGCTAGGGGCTTTGCTTTTTCAGACTCCGCGGCTTCTACGTTAAAATCTTGCTTCCGGCGAATCTTCTGGCTGCTCATTTGGCTGCATGAGAATTCTGATTTATTCCTACAACTATTTCCCAGAGCCAATTGGGATTGCGCCGCTGATGACGGAACTGGCCGAGGGTTTGGTGCAGCGTGGACATGAGGTGCGGGTCGTGACGGGGATGCCCAACTATCCCCAGCGGCGAATTTATCCGGACTATCGCGGCAAGCTGTACGACACCCGCATCGAAAATGGCGTGCGGGTGCAGCGATGCTACGTGTGGATTCGGCCGCGGCCGGGGCTGCTGGGGCGAGTGTTGTTGGATGGCAGCTTTGTGCTTACGAGCGTGGTGCAGGCGCTGCGGGGTTTCCGTCCTGATGTCATTTTGCTGACCACGCCGCCGCTGCCTGTCAGTGTGCCAGCGGCCCTGCTGGGGTGGATTTATCGCTGTCCAGTGGTGTTAAACGTGCAGGATATTTTGCCGGAGGCTGCCGTGCGGCTGGGCATTGTGAAAAATCGGCTGGCGATTTGGGTGTTTGAGGCGCTGGAGCGGTTTGCCTATCGGTCGGCTGGGGCGATCGCCGTGATTGCCGACGGATTCGCCCAAAACCTTCTGAGTAAAGGCGTATCGCCGCAAAAGCTGGTGTGCATTCCCAACTGGGTCGATGTAGACTTTATTCGCCCCATCCCCCCCGCGAGCAACCAGTTCCGTCAACAGCAGCAGCTCCAGAATCAGTTCATCGTCCTGTATGCCGGTAACATCGCCCTCACCCAGGGCATGGAAACGGTGATCGAAGCGGCGGCGCGGCTGCAAGATTTGCCCGACCTGACGTTTGTCATTGTGGGCGAGCCGGGAGCCTGCCAGCAGCTAGAAGACTATGCCCGTCAGTGCAATGCCCACAACATCCAATTTTTTAACTTTCAGCCGCGTGAGTTGCTGCCCCATCTACTGGCGGCGGCGGACGTGGGGCTGGTGGTGCAGCGCAAAAACGTTGTGAGTTTTAATATGCCATCCAAGTTTCAACTGCTGCTGGCGAGTGGCTGTCCTGTGGTGGCTTCTGCGCCGCTAGAGGGCGAGCTGGCCAAAGCCGTTGGGCAAAGCGGAGCCGGAACGGTGGTGCTGCCGGAGCAGCCCCATCAGCTGGCAGAAACGCTGCGCTCGGTGTATCACGATGCGGCGCAGCGGGCAGCATGGGGCGCGCAGGGGCGGCTTTATGCCACGATGCATTATGGCTTTGCGCAGGCGATCGCCACCTATGAACACCTGTTTGCTTCCCTGACGGCTCCCCCAGGGCCAAACGGACGGGCGATCGCGCCGTTTCCAATTGACCCGGTCGGGCAGGTGGGCCGCCGTTAGCGGCTGACAACTAGCAAGTCCCTATCGTCGAATAAAACTCAAAATAAAACTCACAGGACTTACGCAGTTGCAACGAGTTTTTATAGATTCTGGATAATTTTTCGCGGGCGCACTGCGAAAAATTATCCAACTGCGTAAGTCCTAACTCGGTTAAATAAATTCAGTCAAGTAAGCTGAATAAGTCAAATAAGCTGAGTAAGTCGAGTAAGCCGAATCCTGAGAGGGAGGGTCTGCGGCTGAGCCGCCGCCGCTAAGCCGCCGCCGCTAAGCCGCCGATCGACCCTCTCAATTTTTTGGTCAGGGCTGCACCTGAGAAGATTAGAAGTTCAGAAGATCAGGGGAGGCGATCGCCCAAACCACAGCCCCCCGCTTAGCCAAACCACAGCCCCCCGCTTAGCCAAACCACAGCCCCCGCTTAGCCAAACGACTACTTCCAGAGTTGGCACCAGGGCAACTCGTAACCTGCGCTACAATTAACTCACTTCTGACTCACTTCCGCTCATTTACTCATCATTTACCCATCCGATTCCAGAATGCCCGATTCCAGAATGACTGATCTGGATAGCAAACTTCGAGATCGCGTCCTTGCCTGGCTGCAAACGCAGGTTCCAGAGGCGCGAGTGCGGCATGTGCTGGGGGTCGAGGAACTGGCGATCGCCCTGGCGGAAACCCACCACCTTGATCGACAGCGGGCGGCCCTGGCGGCGCTGATGCATGATCTGGCGAAATACTTTAAGCCACAAACGCTGCTGGGGATGGCGGGCCAGTCAGGTTTGCAGCTTGACCCGGTGGATCGGGCCGACCCGCACTTGCTCCATGCCGACGTGGGGGCGATCGTGGCTCGTCAGGAATTTGGCGTGAGGGATGAAGACGTGCTGGCGGCGATCGCCAACCACACCCTGGGACAGCCGGGCATGAGCGCGCTGAGCTGCGTGGTGTTTTTGGCGGACACGCTGGAATCGGGACGCGGCGACACCGCCGAACTCAACCAGTTGCGCCAGGTTAGTCAACAAAATTTAACGAAAGCCGTCTGGATGACCTGCGACTATACCTTCAAACACCTGCTAGACAAAGGGCGACTGATTCATCCCCGCGCTTTGCAAACCCGCAACTGGTTTCTCCAGGCAGACTTGGGACGCTGGAGCAGTCCCGCCGCCGCTGCCCAGTCCCTTTCCCTGGGGCTTCTGCCTGATGCGCCGCACTCTGCCTGATTCAGCCAGCGTTTACGACTGGATTTTCCGTTCGTAGCTTCGTCATTCATCGCACAGTGTCATCTTTTAATTCTCTGCTATTCTTCCTAAAAACTCCGCTGCCCCGATCTTGATCATCCCTTTTATTTCCGTGCGTCTGGTTCGACAATTTTGTTATTTCTGCGCCATTTCTGTCCATTCTCACTAATCGAGGTACTGAATTTTTGATGACCCATGAATCCCGGTTAAAGGCAACGCTATCTACCCGCTTGGCCCCTAGCGCCTCTGCGACCAACCCCGCCATCGAAAGCGACCACAGCAGCTATGACCTGGCGCTGGCGATCGCCCAGGCCGCCGACGACCGCAAAGGCGGCGATATTCTGTTGCTGAAAGTGGCGGATGTGTCTTATCTGACGGACTACTTTGTGCTGGTGACGGGCTTTTCGCATGTGCAGGTGCGGGCGATCGCCAACAGTATTGAGAAAACCCTGAAGGACGACCTCAACCGGATGCCCGTGCGCACCGAGGGACAGTCCGAAGGCAACTGGGTGCTAATCGACTACGGCGACGTGATTGCCCACATCTTCCTGGAAAAAGACCGGGAATTTTATAACCTGGAAGCCTTTTGGGGCCATGCCGAGCGGCTGTCCTTTGCCGCCCTCCAATCGGCTGCTGCGCCTGGGAATTAGTCGAGTAGAGCGCGGCCTCGAATTTAGGTAAACGTCGCATGGGGAACGGGGGCATGGCGGGCGAGTGTTGCCGTCTGTTGTGCCCCCATTGACCAGACTTATCAGATTAGGTGGATTGCAGTAGACTGCTTTCAGGAATGGTTTCGTTCAGGAATCGTGTTTGCAATTGTGGATGATGCTTGAGACGGCACTTGAGACAGCACTTGAGACGGCACTATGCTTGGCACGAGCAGGACTACGCTGCTCTGTCGCCCATTGCCATCCAGGGTGTTATCGCCCCAAACAATCAGGCTAAGCCAAATTGGCACCGCTTAAGCTCTGTATAGCTTGGCTCCTAACTCCCAACCCCAATCCCCAACCC
>RFIF01000559.1 GCA_003695655.1 Cyanobacteria bacterium J069 | reverse complement strand
GCTCTGCACGGCGAGTAAAAATGGCTCCTGATCTGCGCCCAGGTCGTAGCACAGCGCCACCTCGCCCAGCATCAGCCGTGTCGTGTCCACATTGGGAATCTCTACTGCACAATCCACCGCAAGCGGCAGCGTTCCACCCTGTAACTCACGACCAACCCGCACCAGCACGTCGCCGCTTTGGGGGTCACGCAGCGTCAGCTCCAAAGTCAAGTCTGGGAGGGCCTGTTCTGACTCGTTGTCTGCTGCCTCCACCTGTCCTACCAGTTGCAGCGTGCTGCCCCACCGAGCCGCATAGTGGTTAGGATTCAGCACCAGCCGCAGCGGCGGCAACTCCGCAGGCGAAATGGCGGCGACGGACTGGGCCAGGGGTTCCAAAACTGGAACGTGCTCAGTTTGGACGTGCTCAGTGCTACCCGCTTCCAATTCCTCTATCGTGGCTGGCAAGCCTTTTGATAGATCCTGCTCGCCTGCAAGACGAGGTGCAGCTTCAGGCACTTTGGAGACAGGCACTTCTGGAGTCGCCTGGGCAGACTCTAGCGCGTCAAGGAAAGATAACTCTACAGCCGGAGAGTCTGTCTGAGACTCTATCTGAGACTCTGCCGGGGCGGATAGCGCGAGTTCTAGTGACGAATCTGGCGCTTGGGAGGGGGCGATCGCCGCTGATGCCGCCACTTCTGACAGGCCAGGTGCCTCTAGCTCAGATACTTCTAGCTCAGATACTTCTAGCTCAGATACTTCTAGCTCAGATACTTTTGGCTCAGATACTTCTGAATCTGAAATCGCAATGCTGCTGTGCCAATCTTCGGGCAGCAGATCATCGTCTCCGTCCAAGTCCGCTTCGTGGCCGAGCACCTGGAGCTTCACGCCGTAGCCCCAGCCGTCACCCATTAGATCAGACATCAAATCACCCACGCAGCGCAGTTCCCAAGCGCCTGGCTCCAGCCGGGTAAAGGGCATGACGACGAGCAGCCCGTCGCGGTTGGTCTGTCCCGCCCGCTTTTGCACGCGCCGCCGGGGTGGATGTTCGGACAGAAGCGTCTGGATAATGGAAATTTCAACGGGCGTATTCACTCGGCTAGAGCGCGCCACCACCCGATAGCGCCCTTCCAGAATCTCGACATCGGGAGACTCTAGCGGCAACCAAGAGCGATCGCCCTCCTGTTGAATCAGAAATTCCCAAAATGCCATCTAAAACCCCTTGCCAGGACTGGGAAACGCAGTGATATTGGATATCTCAGGATAATCCAGGTAAACATGCGGAAAAGAGCGCTTTGATCCGCCTAGACGCATCTTAGATTTGAACGGCAGCCTGCACAGCGGTCAAGCTTCCTTTTAATGACACAAATTAATGACACAAATACAGAGTCAGAGGTACATAGTCAGAGGCACGGTTTTAGTGTATCGAATTACTACAGCAGTGGAACTGTAAACCAGAGCCGGACAAGTTTTGTTAAAAATTCTTAGCGTTTCGACATTGCAGCGCAATTCGCAGTACATTCGGTTCTGAACCGCTTGTAGTTCCCGATAGGAAATTTGATATGGCAGCCTCCTATTTGCCTTCCATCTTTGTGCCCATTGTTGGTTGGGTGTTTCCCGCTGTGACGATGGCCCTTCTGTTCATTTACATTGAGCGTGAAGAGTAGTCCATTTCACCCCACGTCCTCGACCCTATCTGAGGTTTCTTTCTCCTCATTCTCAGATACCGCAATCATTCGTTATAAATTTCTTGGAGATTCTCGAACATGACACAAGTAGTGCAGCCTGCTGGCGATCCCCAGATCGGCAACTTGGCAACTCCGATTAACTCCTCCGGCTTTACCAAAGCGCTGATCAACAACCTGCCTGCCTATCGGCCGGGTCTGTCGGCCCAGCGTCGCGGGCTGGAAGTGGGTATGGCCCACGGCTATCTGCTGTTTGGCCCCTTCGCTTACACCAGCCAGTTCCGCAACTCTGGCATTGGCGACCTGGTTGGGCTGATTGAAGCCGTGATTCTGGTTGTCATCCTGACGGTGTGCCTGTCGCTCTACAGCAGCGTCGGTGTGAAGAAGCCGATCGCCACGATCACCACGCCAAACCCGCCCGAAGCCCTGTCGCATTCCGAAGGCTGGAGCGAGTTTGCGGGTAGCTTCCTGGTCGGCGGCATCGGCGGCGCAGCGTTTGCCTATCTGATTTTCCAGGTGTTCAAGTCGGGCGTGTTTGAAACCTTCGGCAACCTGGCGGGTTAGGGTATAGGGGTCAGGTTTCAGGGGTCAGGTTTCAGGGGTCAGGTTTCAGGTTTAGTCCCGAACATGATCCTTCTAGGTCTTCTGGCTCTCTTTGATTTCTTAACCTTGCGAGAATGAAATCATTGCTGGAAATTTTTGGAGGACGTGTGGATTAAACCCCATACGTCCTTTTGTATTAGCTCTTTAGACCTACAAAATTAGGCAATTACAAAAGGTCAGCTTTTTCTTGAAAATGCCAGCTAGATTGAAGGACGACAGCCCGCTAGCAGGCTATGAAGCTGGACGACGTTACCGATGACGGCGATCGCTGGTGCTTCAAATCCTGTTTCTTCGACCTGTTGAGCGATCGTGCCCAGCGTACCCAATAGCTCTTCTTGCTCTGGGCGCGTGCCCCAGCGGACGAGGGCGATCGGCGTGTCGAGCGACAGTCCGCCCGCCGATAGTTCTGCGACGATATGCGGCAGATTGTGGACGCCCATATAGATGACGATGGTTTCGCTGCCCTGGGCGATCGCCTGCCAGTTCACCTCTGGGCGATATTTGCCCACTGCCTCATGCCCCGTGACGAAGGTGACCGAGGAGCTATAGCTGCGATGGGTCAGCGGAATCCCCGCGTAGGCCGGAGCCGCAATCCCCGACGTGACACCCGGAATCACCTCCACTGGCACGCCCGCTTTCACCAAATCCTCCATTTCCTCGCCGCCCCGCCCAAACACAAACGGGTCGCCCCCCTTCAGGCGCACCACGACGGCGTGGCTTTGCGCCTTTTCGATCAGCAGTTGCGTGGTGGCTTCTTGCACCAGCGAGTGCCGCCCGCGCCGCTTGCCCGCATTAATCTGCTCCGCTTGTGGGTTGATCATCGCCAGGATTTGCGGACTCACCAGCGCGTCGTACACCACCACATCGGCATGTTCCAGCAAGGTCTTGCCCTTCAGCGTAAACAGGCCTGGATCGCCGGGGCCCGCGCCAACTAGGTAGACTTTGCCGAGGGGAGTTTGCATGGGAGAGGGAGGGAGGGGGAGAGGGGG
>RFIF01000558.1 GCA_003695655.1 Cyanobacteria bacterium J069 | reverse complement strand
GCACATAGATCTGGTCGAAGTCGTTGTCGCCATCCGGGTTGCCCAGCGTGTTGGTGACAGTGAGCCGTCCCAGATTTGCATTGTTTTTGAGGGTGGCAGCGTTGGGGAAAGCCGTGGGGTCGAGCCGATAGCCGTTTGCCCCCACGCGCACTTCTTCAGCAAAGCCGTCGTAGTCGCGGGCATCGCCTTCGTTAGCGGTGATCAGATAGGTCTGCCCGTTGACCGTAAAGCTGGCGATCGCATCCGGTTGATACATGCCAAACACGGGCCAATTCTGAATGTTGATGGCGTTGTCGCGATCGCTCGCGTCGAGTCCATTTCCCGCCAAGCTGTGATCTTTAAAACCCAGCGGCTTGATTTCTTTCACCGTCGCCGTTTCCAGGTCTACAATTGCCAGCGCATTGGCTTCTTGCAGCGTCACCCAGGCCGTTTTGGAATCGGGCGAAACGGTAATATATTCCGGCTCCAGGTCTTGGGCGACGGTGGCGTTGGGGCCAAAGATCCGCACGCCTGAAGCAATCAGCGCGTCCTTGGCAGCATTGAACGCGGTGAAGTCAGCCGTTTTGACGCTGCTCTGATTGACCGCCAGCACGCCTTTCGACAGGTCGATGATGCTGATGGAGCCTTCAGGATCGACGGAATCGGGCTGGTTGTAGCTGTTGGGTTCGCCTTCGTTGGCCACGACGATCTTTTTGCCGTCGGGCGTAAAGGTGAGCATGTCGGGTAGCGCGCCGACGGTCACGGAATTCAGCAGGTTGCCGTCCAGGTCATAAAACGCGACAAAGCCGGGAGCCTGCTTGCTGTCGCCATTTTCGAGGGCAACCGCGACAACACCGTTTTTGACCGCGATGCTGTTGGCAATGCCAAAGGCCGAAGTGTCGATGGTGGTGACTAGCTTCGGTGTACTGGGGCTGCTGACATCGAGCACTTCCAGGGCGCTAGTGCCTGCAACGACGAATAGGCGCTGCGTGGTGACATCGTAAGCAGAGATTTCCGAACCTTCACCTGTGTAGGTTCCGAGCGTTGAGAGAGTAATAGCCATAGGGGTTAGAAAAACTCAAGAACGACTGTTGCGTAAATTTGCCGAAATCTGCACTAAAAATTGGGGGCCGTTTTCGCAGCCCATTGCCAAGTCAAACGAGGATGACAGGTCTTAATCACAAACCGTCAGCCTGGCGATGCAGCAATATTTCGAGGGAAATACTTAGCTAGAAAATAACATCGGTCTTTCTGCGGACTCGTGTATTCCTAAGCACATGGGGCAAAAAGACTGTGTAAAGCGATACGATTTACTTCACTTTGGCTTAATGCGGTTTTCCCGGTTCGTGAACGTTGGGCGATCGCAACGCTTGCACCGCCTGCACCACTGCCGCGCCGGCCTGCTCGATCTCCGCCTCGGTATTGAAGCGACCAATGCCAAACCGCAGTGAGGCGAATGCTAAGTCGGGCGATTCCCGTAGGGATCGCTTCGCGAATCGCCCCAGCGCCGTCAGCACATGGGAAGGCGCAATTTTTGTGGAACTACAGGCCGCGCCGGAGGACACTGCAATTTGCGGCTGCAACGCCAGCAGCAGCGCCTGACCGTCTACGCCTTCGATGCTGAGGTTCAGGTTGCCAGGGAGTCGCTGCGTGGGGTGGCCGTTGAGCTGCACACCGCCGATGGGATGGATTAAAGAGAAGAGGCGATCGCGCATGTCCGCTAATCTTGCCGACTCTGCTTCCCGGCTCTCCAGCGCCAGCTCCACCGCCTTGGCAAAGCCCACAATCTGCGGCACATACAGCGTCCCCGACCGCAGCCCCCGCTCATGCCCGCCGCCGTGGAGCTGGGGCGCAAGCTGCACCCGTGGGTCGCGCCGCCGCACATACAGCGCCCCAATGCCCTTCGGCCCGTAGACCTTGTGCGCCGTTAGCGACATCAGGTCAATCTGCATCGCCTGCATGTCCAGCGGAATTTTGCCAATGGCCTGTGCCGCGTCCGTGTGAAACAACACGGTGTGGCGATGGCAAATCGCCCCAATCTCCGCCAGCGGTTGCAGCACGCCAATTTCGTTGTTCGCCGCCATCACCGACACCAAAATCGTATCGGGACGGATCGCCTTTTCCAACTCCGCCAGATCCACCAAGCCATCGGGCTGCACGCCCAGCCGCGTGATCTCAAACCCCAAAGATTCCAGATAGGTGCAAGGGTCGAGGACGGCGCTGTGTTCGGTCGCCAGGGTGATCAAGTGTCGCCCCTGGGCAAAGTAAGATTCTGCGACGCCCTTGATCGCCAGGTTGTTGGCTTCCGTTGCGCCGCTGGTGAAAATCAGTTCTTCGGGCGCGGCATTGATGGCGGTGGAGAGAAGGGAGCGCGATCGCCCTACCGCCGCCTCTGCCTCCCAGCCATACTGGTGCGTCGTGCTAGACGCATTGCCAAAATATTCTGTGAAATACGGCAGCATCGCCTCGACCACTCGCGGATCGACGGGCGTGGTCGCGTGATTGTCGAGATAAATGGGTCGATGCGGCATCCGTCGAGGATATCCAAATAACAGCAAGGGTGGGCACTGCCCCCCCTCTGCCTAAAGCTCTCCTTGCTAAGGGGGGTTGGGGGGGATCGCTTCTACCT
>RFIF01000054.1 GCA_003695655.1 Cyanobacteria bacterium J069 | reverse complement strand
GGCAAAACCGGGCGATCGCCTGCTGATGGCGGTTGATCGGCGCGGCCAGCCACATCCCCGCTATCCCTTCTGGAACGCCAGCACCAACGCCGACCCCGCCCGCCTCCGCGCCGATCTGGAACTGCTGCCCCAGCTTGCCGAATCGGGACTCTGCGACACCGCCAAAGACATCAGCAACGGCGGCGTGATTGGCACGACTCTCATGCTGCTGGAAACCTCCGGCTGCGGTGCGGTAATCGATCTAGATGCTGTGATTCCACCGCCTGAGGTATCGCTAGATTGGTGGCTGACCTGCTTTCCTAGCTACGGTTTCTTACTCAGCGTCTGTCCAGAGCAGGTTGGAACGGTGCAGCAGCACTTTGGCGATCGCCATCTCATTTGCCAAGCCATTGGTGAAATTCAGCCCACATCTCAACTAGTATTGCTGTCCCAAGGAAAATCGGTCGTGTTTTGGGATTTTGCTAAGCAGTCGCTAACTGGATTTTCGCCTGCGCCATGAATCCCGATCGTCCGCTACGCATTGCGCTATTCACCTATTCCACCAAGCCCAGAGGCAGCGTCATTCATACGCTAGAGCTGGCGGAGGCGTTGCACCAGCAGGGACATTTTGTTTGTGTGTACGCGCTGGATAAAGATGGTCAAGGGTTTGATCGCGATCTATCCTGTCCGCATGATCTAATTCCGTCGCTGCCTGTGCAGGGAGATATAGATGATTTGATTCGTCAGCGGATTCAAGAAGTTGTGAATTTCTTGAATGATAAGCATCTTCGGGAGAATCTCTATGATATCTATCACGCCCAAGATTGCATGACGGCAAACGCGCTAATTCTGTTGCGAGATCAAGGCAAAATCTCATCCGTCGTGCGAACCATTCATCATGTCGAGGCATACAATAGTCCTTACCTGCGGGAGTGTCAGGATCGATCGATCTATCAGCCGGATCTCTGCCTGTGTGTGAGTCAATACTGGCAGCAGGAAGTGCAGCAGCATTACCAGATCGTTCCCGATCGCGTGCTAAATGGCGTGAATGGCGATCGCTTTTCTCCAATTTCCACGGGTTGCGAATCTCCGCTAAAACAGTCTCTTGGCATCCAAGGTTCCCCCATTTATCTCACTGTCGGCGGTATCGAACCCCGCAAAAACTCCATTATCTTACTCAAAGCTTTTTCTCAAGTTTTGACCCGCCAACCCCAGGCGCAACTGGTCATTGCAGGCGGCGCAACGCTGTTTGACTATCAATCCTATCGAGATGAATTCTTTGCGCTAGTGCAGCAGTTGGGCATAGAAGTCGGGCGATCGCTGATCTTACCTGGCGTGATTGCTGACGCAGACCTGCCCGCCCTCTACCGCAGCGCCGACGCCTTTGTCTTTCCCTCCACCAAGGAAGGCTGGGGTCTGGTGGTGCTGGAGGCGATCGCCTGCGGGCTGCCCGTTCTCACCGCCAACCGCCCGCCATTCACAGAATTTTTGACGACCGAACAGGCGATGCTGGTTGACCCGGAGGATGTGGGGGCGATCGCCCAGGGCATGTTAGAAATAACCAACCCAACGAACGCCTCGCGCCTCGTCCAAGCCAGCCAGCCCATCCTTGCCCAATACACCTGGGAAACCGCCGCCCGTCTACACATCACTGCTTACCGCAAACTGGTTCCCTAACGCCTTTGGTTTTCAAGAGCGCTTCTTCCGCGCAGTTGTCGTGCGTCGCCGAGATTTAGACGGCTTGGAGGGTTTTGGCAAAAATGCCCGCCAGCCCTGCGTCTTAAACCGCTTGCGGCTAGAGACGACGTAATCGGCGATATAGTGACTGAGCGCGCCCAGCTCCAGCCCCGCGCAAAACGTCAGCCACGCCCAGGCATGGGTTTGGAGCGATCGCCCCATCACGCCGCCAATCTCGCCCCAAGTCCAGCCCAGCCGCCAAATTTCATTCAGCAGCGCCAGCCCAAAAAAGCTAGCTACTCCCACCCACGCCAGCAAATACAAAATCCGCAGGACGGTGCCGGTAATGGGTGCGTGAGAGAGGGGCGATCGATGCTTCAGGCTGCCCCGATAGGGAATCCAGATCCACCGAAACCAGCCCCACCGCTTGTAATGCACCGAATGAATGTCCAAGTCTGGCCCAAACAGCAGCCCGCCCACCAAAAATCCCGCACACAGAATCAGCGTGCTGCTGCTGCTGCGCGTCAGGCCCAGCGCCAGCCCGCCCACCACAGGCAACGTCCATAGCGTAATGCGATCGTGCGTGCGACCCGACGGCATGGCTTCCGGGAGAACTACAGAACAGAAATACTGTTATGAATCCTAGCAGGTGTCACCAACTTTGCTATAATCAATTTCGGTGTTCGATTGAGGCGTTGTTTGAGACCTCGTCTTATGTCGGGCGGTTAGCTCAGTTGGTAGAGCGCCTGCCTTACAAGCAGGATGTCACTGGTTCGAGTCCAGTACCGCCCATATCAAGATTCCAGCCCCAAGTCTGTCATCATCTCTGTGGCGGACTACTAGTCATTTCCCTACAAAAAAGCCATGCTGGTAGGAAAAGCGATCGCCCGCTGTTGATTGCGATCTGAGAGCAGCATCTATGTCCGAAAAGCCTGCCATTTATCTAGGTTCCTCGCCAGATCCGGTGCCGCCGCTGGCCACCGCCGCGCCGCTGGAGGGCGGCTCTTCAGGCGACCCGTTACCGCCGTGGCGATGGGCTGGCTCTTTACGCTCTATTTTGCAACAGCCAACGATGAAGCACGGGCTATTGTCGGCGTCGCTGCTGCTGCTGGCGATCGCCGCTGGCAACTATCTCAACTTTCAAGGTGAGCGCCTGGCCCAGCGCTGGACGAATGGTTTGCGCTATACCGATGGTGCAGGGCAGGTCGCTGCTAACGATCAGGCAAACCTGCGGCTTTACCTGGACGGCTTTGCCAACAGCACACCCGCCGAACGCGATCGCATCCAGACACAGCTTGGGCAGATCGAGCGACGGGCAAAAGTCTACGCCCGAATTTCGATCTTCTATTACACGCGGCTGTTTTCGGCGATCGCCCTGGCCTCCAGCACTGGCATCATTGCTGCCGTCTGCCTGTTCTATATCAGCAAGGTCGGCTGGAAGGACGCGAACAACTACATCGTGAATATCTTCGTTGTCACATCGGGAATCACGGTGCTGGTTGGCGCATTTCCGGTCGTGTTTCAGCAAGAAAACAATGTCCAAAAAACGCCCAGCTTTTCATGAGCTATGTGGATCTGGAAAATCAGGTGCTCACGGCCCTCGCTACTCAGAAGAATGAAGCAGGAGAGGCGATCGCCCTGCCAGAAATCATGATCAGCATTGACCGCAAGATGGCAGAACTCAACACCACTTCCATCGGCTTCGACACCCAGGGCATTCCCCGCAGCCAGGACATCTTTAAGC
>RFIF01000557.1 GCA_003695655.1 Cyanobacteria bacterium J069 | reverse complement strand
TGGCGAATGGGCGCGGAGCTGGGCGAAAAGGCCAGGGAGAGAAATTCCTCGCTGGGGGGTTGGTCGTCTTGAAAATCACCAAAGATTTGTAGCATGCGGGCAGCGTGGAGACTGGACATGAACGAGAGAGGCGATCGCCGGTCGAGCAGGCAAGATTACAGAATCACTCCGTAAAACGGGATAGCGGGATGGCGCGTGGACCACTAGTCTACGACTTGGGCCGCCACCCGGCGCAACTCCTGGCTAAAGGGATGATCGGGATATCGCAGGCAAAAAATGCTGTTGCTGGCTAGATAAACCATTTCTTCACAGAGGGTAAACACGCCGGCCACAGGCACCTTGTAGGTTTGCGTCACCTGCTCTCGCAGCGCGGTTTGATCCATGCTGCTCAACACTTTGTTAACGATGAGTAGCATCTGACGGGCGTCGAGCTGGCGTGCTACATCAACGGTGACAGCAGTGCCCTGAAAGTCTTGCTGGTCGGGTCGCAGGATCAGCAGCACCAGATTTGAGACGGCGATCGACAGCAGGGTTTCTTTATTGAGTCCCGGATGGGTGTCGATGAATAGATAGTCGATTTCGAGCTGGCGAACGAGCTGGCGCAGTCCATCATTGAGCAGGCGAAAGTCGTAGCCCTGGTTGAGGACACGGGCAATCTCATCAGCGTTGACGCTGGAGGGCACCAGAAAAACCTTCCCTTCTTTTGGGTTGGGCGTTTCGGGCGTTACGTCGTAGGCTGCATCCACAATGGAGCAGCGGCTCCAAATATAGTCGTTGAGGGTTTTGCTAATTCGTTGCTCGTCTAACCCAAAGATGACGTGGATGCCTGGGGAGGGGATGTCGGTATCAATCACGGCCACCCGGTTGCCCTGTAGCGCGATGGCGGTGGCCAGGTTGGCTGTGATGTTGGATTTACCTGTTCCGCCGCGATAGGAGTGAATGGAAACAATTTTGGTCACAGAAACCTCGATTGGGTGACAAAAACCTTATTCACAAAAGAGTTTGGGCGATCGCCTAGAAACGCGACTGAATTTGCAGCCCGTATGGGTGATTTAGCATCTCAACCAGGTTTGAAATGCCACTTGGGCCACCATTCTCTCATTTTTCCGTATGAGGACGAATTTAACTCTTCTACTGAAAAACTTAAACCCCTGCTTGAACAGATAGCGTCAGATAGCGTCCAGGGGGTTGCTATTCTTGAAGTCGCCGTTTGAACTGTTCGGCCTCTTGCTGAATTTGCCGAAAATAGTCGGTTTGAGTGATTTCGGCGACCTGGCGCTGGCGCTTGGCTTCGTCAATTTCGATCTGGAGCTGCTGCACACGCTGCTGGAGCGCTTGCTCCTGACGTTTGCGCTGGGTAATGTCAATACACATGCCTTCGTAGTAAAGGATTTTGCCGGTGCCATCCTGCACGGTGCGCGCCGACTCCATCAGCCACATGATGCTGCCGTCGCGACGATAGACCTGATATTCAAAATTTTTGACCTCGCCCGTCTGGATTAGCAGTTGCCGAAAGCGATCGCGCTCTGCTGGCTCGACATAAACCTGCTGCATAATGTCGGATACGCTGGTCATTAGCTCGGCGGGGCTGTCATAGCCATACATGCGGGCGATCGCCGGGTTGGCGTTGAGATAGCGACCGTCAGGCGTGGTTTGGTAAATGCCTTCGGCGGCGTTTTCAAAGATGCTGCGGTAGTTGGCTTCGGCGATGCGGAGGGCGTCTTCGGCCCGCTTGCGCTCGGTGATGTCCTGAAAAGCGGCGATCGCGTAGACCACTTGCTGCTTTTCGTTAAAAATGGGGCTGGCCCATACCTCGATCGGCACTGCGCGATCGCCCTGATGCAGCACCATATCATCTACCGTGCTGCTCTCCCCCTTCAGCGCCCGCACGATTGGCAAATTCTCGGTGGGATAGAGACGGTCTGTCTCCGCTTGATAGGCCTGGTAGACCTCCGACAACCCCTCAGTAGACACCAGCGCCTGGGGCAAGCTGCCCAAGATTTGCTGGGCCATGCGGTTGGCATAGTAAGTGCGGCCGCTGCCATCGACCACAAATACACCTACGGGCACTGCTTCGAGAAACTGCGCCAGCCGATGTTCGCTTTCGCGCAGCGTGGCTTCGGCTTCGCGCTGAAGCTCGGCCTCCACGGTGTCGGAATGTTCGGTGGTCGTCTCTAGCAAGATTTCCAGGTCAGATTTTTCCTGCTGGAGGGCGGCAACCTCGGCCCGCAGTTGAGAAATTTCCAGGCGCAGCGCCTGTTCGGAAGCAGATTCTGGAGAGGCAGAGCGTGGCTCCTGCATAATTTCTAAAGGTCAAGAGGAAACCAGGGAGCATGTCACTAAACCATACAGCCAGATATCAGAAATCTCCAGACTTTTGCAGAAAATTGATCGAACCCAACATCCACCGACTGGATGCTGAATCGGGAAGCCGCTCCCGAAAAGCCAGTGCCGCAAACGACAGAAGCAAAATCGCGTTGATGACCACACCGCCCCCAGCCGCCAGCCAACTCGGCCGGGCGATCGCTCTCCTCCAGGCGTGTCAGTCTTGCAGCGCACCAATCCCTCACCCCCGGCTACCGCCCCGTCCCTGACTACTGACCCGCCCCGAACTACTGCTCCGCCCCGAACTACTGCAAAAGTTCTTGAATTTCTGACTTGGCATGGATCACTTGCTCGCTGAGCAGGCGCACGATCCAATCCATGAAGCGCAGTGCGACCTGGGGATGCTGCTGACTCATGGCTGCCAGGGCTTCTGCCGAGAGCCAGTGCAGCGTGCTGGGCTGGTCGGCGATCGCTGTCATGGTTTGAATGGCGTCGCTATAGCAGGCATTTTCGCCGACGATCATGCCTTCGCCGAGGGTTTGCAGGCGTTTGGGAGAACCAGTCGCCAGGTCGATGAGCAGCGTCACCTGGCCCGACTCGATCCAATACAGTCCATCAGCGCGATCGCCCGCCCGAAACAGCACCTCACCCGCCGCCACATCTTGAGTTTTTAGATAGGGCAAAAACTCCGCTGCCTGGGTCTGGTCGGCAAACAGGTCGTGAAGCTGCATCATCAAGGGGAGCGATCGCCGCCTGCGCCATGCCGCCGCCTCAAAAAGCTGGTCTTCACACCATTCCACCGCCCGATCCACATCAGGAAAAACGGTGTGTGCGGCAGGTGGCGCAGTCAACACGCCGCCCTGCTGAAGCTGCGCCAGCGCCAGATCGGGCAGCCCTGCAAAGACTAGCTCAAAGCCGTTTTTGCGGGCGACCTGCTGCATCTTGGCAAAGCTGAGCGCGGCGGAGGCATCCAGCCCCGTGACCAGGCGAAAATCCAGCACCAAAAATCGGAGCGGCGACTGATCCGAGTCTTGCAGCCGGGCCTGCACTTGCTTCAGCAAGGCATTGGCCGTGCCAAAAAACAGATAGCCCTGGAGCGAAAAAATCTGAATTTGCTGTCCTTCCTGGCGCAAGAACTGCTGTTGCTGGAGCGATCGCGCTGCATGGCTTTGATAGGCCGCCCCTGAGCGAGCATACTTCACCACTTGCTGGCGGCTATAGCTAAAGATAAACATCAAAGACGCAATCAGCAGCCCCACGCCCACACCCGTCAGGAAATCCTTCAGCGCCACAATGATCAGAATCAGCCAGATCAGCCCATAGTCCAGTCGGGGCAGCCGCGACCACGACGCCACCACCCACTGATATAAAAGCTGAAGCCCAATAAACAGCAGCGCCCCGCCGATCATAAACCGGGGAAAAAACGACAGCATCGACAGCCCAAACAGGAGAACCGCCAGATACAGCAGTGCTGCAAAAATGCCCACTGCCCGACTGCGGACACCCATCTTACTCACCAGCAGCGTTGTCACGGCGTGGCTGCCCACCATACCACCACCCAGCCCCGACAGGATGCTGCCAATGCCGACGGACTTGAGTTCGCGGTTGAGGTCGAGGTCTTGTTCGGTGGCCAGCTCGATGCCCGTAGACACCAGCAGCAGCGATAGCGCCGTAATCAGCACCAGCGTCGCCATACTGGGCAGTTGGGACAGCACGACGGGCCAGTCGGCCTGGAGCCACTGAGAGGGGCCAAAGGGCTGCCAGCCGCCGCCACCCGGAAACGGCCCCAGCATCCAGCCCTGATCCAGCGCCGATTGAACGGAGGTGCCCGTGGCCGCCAGCCCGCCATAAAACGCCGCCATCGCCACGGCGAAGCAGCCCGGAATTACTAGCGGATGGCTGAAGCGGCGGGTTAGCCAGAATAGGGCGATCG
>RFIF01000556.1 GCA_003695655.1 Cyanobacteria bacterium J069 | reverse complement strand
GCCAAAGTCTCCAGTGCCAAAGTCTCCAGTGCCAAAGTCTCCAGTGCCAAAGTCTCCAGTGCCAAAGTCTGACGACAGATCGGCAGACGAGTCGGTTAGCTGCGCCTCCAGCGGCACTTCGTTCTCAAACCCAGCGGCGATCGCCTCAGCCCCGGCTGCTGCCTGCCAGTCTTCCGGCGGGGGCGCAGCGCTGCCCAGTGGGTCAATTTCTGCCACCGCATCGTCTTCAGCAAACGCATCGTCGAACCCGGACGAGGTAGACGATTCACCCAGCAAATCGGCACTGCTCAGATCCAGATCAAAATCGGCATCGCTCAGTTCTGAATCCCCAAATTCGGTCGTTCCCAGTTCCGAACCGCGCCATCCGGTATCGCCAAATGCAGACTCATCTAGCTCTGGGCTGCCAAACTCCGTGACCCCAAACTCTGAGCTACCCAAGTCAGTATCACTCAACTCTAGACCCGGAAACTCCGTGCTGCCAAACGCTGAGTTGTCAAAATCAGCATCACTCAGATCAAGCGACTCCAAGCCGGTTGGCAGATTGTTTGCCCCTGGCCGGGCGCTGAGATCTTCAAAATCTGTCAAATCAAAATCGACCGCTTCCGGTGCCGGAGTCAGATCGCTGCCCAGCCTTTCATCAGCCGAATCGGCAAACAAGTCATCTGCCGCATCGTTCAACTGTTCATCAAACGATGGCTCAAGCTCAGCAGGAGAGTCGTCTAATAGGCTGTCCAGCCCGTCTAGGTCAGCCGAAAACTCATCATCCACCGAAAATTCGGCGGCCGGGTTGGGCAACAGGTCAAAATCGTTTGGCTCCAGGCTGGGCCCATTGCTGGCGTCTTCAGCCGCCGCCTCTGCCAAGTCCGCCGCCAGGAAGTCGTCGTCTACCAGGGCCAGGTCGTCTTCCAGGCTGCCCAGGTCGCTCAGCAGCTCGTCTGGCTCATCGAGCGACCACTCCTCATTGGTTTCCAGGGCATCCAGGTCAGACAGCAAGGCATCGCTGGAGGGATAAACCTCGCCAGACAGGTCTAATGCCTCTAGCGCCGGATCGGCTGCGGAGTTCTGACCGGGCGATCGCTCACCCAAGTCAAACTCTGTCTCTAAATCTGCGCCAAAATCTGTGCCAAAGTCTGCGCCTAAATTTGCATCAAAATCTGCGTCAAAATTTGCAAAATCATCACTCAGGTCTGGAGCGGGTAAATCGCTGCTGAGGTCATCCAGGGCGATCGCCTCAGCAGCGTCGAAATTCAAATCCGCAGGGTCTGACAACTCGGCGCTGGGGGAAGCAGCATCGGCAAAGAGGCCGGTTGCCTCGGGTGCGCCAGCGTCGATCGTCTCCAAATCCGCCATCAGATCAGCATTCGACCCCAGATCCAGATCAAGGTCGGATAGAAAATCGTCGCTGAGGTCGCCAGATTCGCCAGTGGCGATCGCCTCTAGCGAGAAATCTTTGTCGAGGGAGGCAAAGTCATCTGCCGCAAAGTCAGTGCTTTCAAAGTTGGCCCCTTCAAAGTTGCCCCCTTCAAAGTCAGCCCCAGGGTCAGCTAAAGACGGCACCGTTGGCTCAAAGGTGGGAATGGGCGGCGGCAGGGGGCGGGGCGGCGCGGTCAACTCCGAAAGGATATCGCTGACAGGATTTGGTTCTAGCGCAATATCGTCTAGCTCGTCGAGAGACTGGATAGTGGCTGGCGCTTCATCCAGCGGGGCCGCCGCCCCCGCAAGCCCCAGTTCGTCGAACAGCGAGGGGGCAATCTCCAAATCGTGCGTCCAGGCTGGCTCGACCGTGCCGAACTGCTGACCCGCAATTTTCACCAACTGAATGGAGGAAACGCCCAGGTTGCTGATGCCGTTTTGCACAAAAGCGGTCAGCACCTGACGATTGGGCACTTGCTCCGCTTGTAAGGTGACATACAGACAGTTGCCTTGGCGCGCTACGTCTGCCGTCATGCCGCGCGGCTGTAGAGAGCGATTCATGAGCGTGGCGATCGCCTGTGGGTCACCTTGCTTCGCGAGTTCAAGCAGGTTCGTTTGTGCCATATCTCATCCAGGTTGATCCGTCGCGTGATAACTTTTGCTCTACGATACTTGGAGATAGCCCAGCCGGATCGATTTTTTTTATTGAACCCACTCTAGCCCACCACACAAACTTACTGCTTGCAGTCCGGTTCAATATTTAGACTGGATTCAGGCTGCCATGCGCTTTATTGATTCGCTCTTTTATTGATTCGCTTTATTAAGAAATCCAAGAACCGCTTAACTTATCGTTATACATGCGCTGCTCTAAAACTGCCATTGCCCAGTTCTCCTACCTGCCAAGCTCATGAGCATCGGATATCTTGCCTTCGTCCTCCATGCCCACCTGCCCTTTGTGCGCCATCCCGAGAGCGACTATGTGCTCGAAGAGGAGTGGCTATTTGAGGCAATTACGGAAACCTATATTCCGCTGCTTCAAGTCTTTGAAGGGCTGAAGCAAGACGGCGTTGACTTCAAGCTGACGATGAGCATGACGCCGCCGCTGGTGTCGATGCTGCGCGATCCGCTGTTGCAAGAACGCTACGACCTCCATCTAGCCCAGCTAGAGGAGCTGGCAGAGCGGGAAATCGAGCGCAATTCCCACAGCGGACATCTGCGCTATCTGGCAGAGCACTACGCCACCGAGTTTCACAACGTCCGCCAGATGTGGGAACGCTGCAACCATGATTTGGTCGGTGCGTTCAAGGTATTCCTCGACTCCAACAATCTCGACATCATCACCTGCGGCGCAACGCACGGCTATCTGCCGCTAATGAAAATGTATCCCCAGGCGGTGTGGGCGCAAATTCAGGTGGCTTGTGAGAGCTATGAAGAGCATTTTGGGCGATCGCCCAACGGCATCTGGCTGCCGGAATGTGCCTATTATGAAGGCGTCGAGCGGATGGTGGCCGATGCGGGCGTGCGCTACTTCATCACCGATGGCCACGGCATTCTCTATGCCCGGCCGCGACCCAGATTTGGCACCTACGCGCCGATTTTTACCGAAACGGGTGTGGCCGCCTTTGGGCGTGATCATGAGTCCTCGCAGCAGGTCTGGTCGTCGGAGGTGGGCTATCCCGGTGCGCCAGAATATCGCGAGTTTTATCGCGACCTGGGCTGGGATGCCGAATATGAATACATCAAGCCTTACATCATGCCCAACGGTCAGCGCAAAAACGTAGGCATCAAGTATCACAAAATCACCGGGCGCGGGCTGGGGCTGAGTGATAAGGCGCTGTACGACCCCTACTGGGCAAAGGAAAAAGCGGCGGAACACGCGGGCAACTTTGTCTATAACCGCGAGCGCCAGGTGGAGCATCTCCACGGCATTATGCAGCGGCCGCCGATCATCGTGTCGCCCTATGACGCCGAGCTGTTTGGCCACTGGTGGTACGAAGGGCCGTGGTTCCTGGACTACCTCTTCCGCAAGTCCTGGTTTGACCAGAGCACCTTTGCCATGACCCACCTGTCGGACTATCTCAAGGATCATCCGACCCAGCAGGTCTGTCGCCCGTCCCAGTCGAGCTGGGGCTTCAAGGGCTTTCATGAATATTGGCTGAACGACACCAACGCCTGGATTTATCCGCATTTGCACAAAGCCGCCGAGCGGATGATCGACCTGGCCAAGCGCGAACCCGCCGACGACCTGGAATGGCGGGCGCTGAATCAGGCGGCGCGGGAGCTACTACTGGCGCAGTCTTCGGACTGGGCGTTCATCATGCGGACGGGGACGATGGTGCCCTACGCCGTGCGCCGGACGCGATCGCACCTGATGCGGTTTAACAAGCTGCGCGAAGACATCCTGGCGGGCAAAATCGACAGCGGCTGGCTCGAAAAAGTCGAGGCGATCGACAATATTTTCCCCAATGTGAACTACCGCGTCTATCGACCGCTGTAAGGATAGGGCTGGCGATCGCCGCTTGCTAAGGGCTGTCCGTTAGCTTTCTTCGAGCTGCGATCGCAGGCGGGCAACGTCGTCAGGCTCTGGCAGGCTGGCTGCCGGTTGTCCCGACGGCAGTTGCCCGCTGGATGATCCCAGCAGTTCGGCTTTCATCGCCGCCAGCTCGCTGTCAATATCGCTGCCGCCTTCGATCTGGGCAAAACGCTCCTCTAACTTGTCGGCATTCAGTTCGGCGATCGCCTCCGACCGCGCCTCCAAATCCAGCACCTTTTGCTCCATCCGCTCAAAGGTCGCCATTGCCCCAGTTGGGTTATATTTGCCCATCATCTCGTTCAGCTTTTCAGACGCCTTAGCCGAGCGGGCGCGGGCAATGTACATATCTTTTTTCGTCTTGGCTTCCGATAGCTTGCTCTCCAGCGCCATCATGTTTTGCTTCATCTGGGTGACAATGCCCGCCTGCTGCTCGATTTGCCCCTTCAGCGCGTCGGCCGTGTCTTGATAGGTCTTGCGGCGAGTGAGGGCTTCTCGCGCCAGGGTTTCTTCGCCCTTTTGCAGCGCCAGTTGCGCCCGCTGATACCACTCGCGAGACTGGGCTTCAGCCTGCACCTGCTGCCGCTCCGTGCGCTTTTGCGTGGCGATCGCCTGGGCCACCGCCTGCCGCAGCTTGATCAGGTCTTCCTGCATGTCGATCACCGTCTGTTCCAGGATCTTCTCAGGATCTTCCACCTGGCTAATCAGACTGTTCAGATTAGCACGAATCACGCGCAAGATTCGGTCAAGCAGTCCCATGATGACTCCGGTTGTTACGAGGCGATTTGTTTTACATCGTAACGTAGTCAGGTTTTAGGGGTCAGGTTCCAGGGGTCAGGTTTCAGGGGTCAGGGGTTAGATTTTCAAGATTGGGGTAAAGCTCGTCTGAATCCCTAACACCTGATCCCTAGCCCCTGATCCCTATCACCCACTTATGGTAGAAACAACTATAATTAATTCAGGTCTGCTATCCAATATCTACCCAGGAAGTCCGTAAACCGTGTTACAAACTGTTCTGTCTTACCAAAATTCTGAGGCGCTGCCCAGGGATTTGTTTGGGGCGATCGCCGATCTCAAGCGCGACCTCAATGCGGTTGTCCTGGCGCACTATTACCAAGACCCCGACATTCAAGACATTGCCGACTATATTGGCGATTCGCTGGGGCTGTCGCAGCAGGCGGCGAGTACCGACGCCGACGTGATCGTGTTTGCGGGCGTGCATTTTATGGCGGAAACGGCGAAGATTCTGAATCCGCACAAGCTGGTACTGCTGCCCGATTTGGAGGCAGGCTGCTCGCTGGCAGATAGCTGCCCTGCCGATGCCTTTGTGGCGTTTAAGGCAGCGCATCCGGGGCATGTCGTCGTGTCGTATATCAACTGCACGGCGGACATTAAGGCACTCAGCGATATCATCTGCACCAGCTCCAACGCGGTGAAAATCGTGCAGCAAATTCCCGCAGACCAGCCAATTATCTTTGCGCCCGATCGCAACTTGGGGCGCTATGTAATGGAGCAGACGGGGCGTGAGATGGTGTTGTGGCAGGGAAGCTGCATGGTGCATGAGACGTTTTCCGAGCGCAAGATCGTGCAGTTGCAAATCGAGCATCCCGCAGCGGAGGTGATCGCCCATCCCGAATGTGAACCCGCCGTGCTGCGCCATGCCCACTACATCGGCTCCACCACAGCGCTGCTGGGCTATTGCCAGAAGAGCGACAGCCGCGCCTTTATCGTGGCAACGGAACCGGGCATCATCCACCAGATGCAAAAGGCGGAACCTGCCAAAAAATTTATCCCCGCGCCGCCGATGAATCAGTGCGCCTGCAATGAGTGTCCCCACATGCGGCTGAACACGCTGGAGAAACTGTATCTCTGCATGAAAAACCGCCAGCCCGAAATCACCCTTTCAGAAGAGATTCAGGCGGCGGCCCTCAGACCGATTCAGCGGATGTTGGAGATGAGCTAGAGGCAGTCAAGGGGAGACACTCAGTGCCCAATAAAGTCGCCCAGGTGGCGGGTGAGGCGTTCGATCAGTCCTTCGCTTTGTTGCAGGTCGGCGATCGCCTCTTCTTCAACGCGCTTCACGGTTTCCGGCGCAAAGCCCAGCAGGTCTACTAACTCTTGATAGACTGCCGCTTCTTCGGCGTTGACCAGTTCTTCGTCAGGCGTGCGGGCGCTGGAGTTGATCACGGCATAGCCCAGGCGCAGCACCAGTTCCCGCTCCTCAATGGTTTGCAGTTTGGGAATCAGTTCCCCCAGCGGAATGTTCTGCATGACGTAGTCTCGCAGTTCTTGGCGCAGCTCTTCTTTTTGAGGCGCGTCGGCCGCAAAGAGTCCGCTAAAGCTGTCGAGCATCACGTCTACTTCTTCTTCGGCAAGGTTGCCATCGGCCCAGGCCATCGCGGCGACCACGCGGAGCAGGGTCATTTGGCTGGGGCTAATGGACGGTGGTGGTGGTGGCAGTGGCATAGGGATCTCCTCAGGGATGATGGAGGGATTTTTCCAGACACTACCACACCCATCCGAGAGAGCCTCAGAGCTTAAGCTTCTTGTCCAGAGTCGGTTACAAGCCGTTACATGGGGAAGTATTGGTCATTGTTCAGGCGCGCTGCGCCTGAACAATGACCTTACTCAAAAATGACCTTACAGATCTTCCCATTCAACGCCCAGCCAGCCCTTGAGCAGCGCCCGCTGGGTTTCTGAGGCACTGGACGAGGGGACAATTTTGAAGCTGGTGGGCGAGGGCGGATCGAGAATCACCTCGGCAGTGCGGAGTTCGTCCTGGTGGAAGACGGTGAGCTGTACGGTGTCGCCGGGGCGATAGTCGCGCAGGCGATCGCCCACCTGATCCGCCGACACACGCAGCCCATCGATCGCCAGCAGCTCGTCGCCAATGTCGAGTCCGGCCCGCTGGGCCGGTGCGCCAATTTCGATGAACTTGATCAGGTCTTTGCCATTTTCACTGCGGACGGTGATGCCGAGGCTGGGCGGGGCGCTGCTCACATCGTCAGGTTGCAGGCGCAGCCCAAAGGGTTTGAGGTAGTCGTCAAACGGCAGCTCTTCGGTAGTGTGCAGAGCGCGGTGGAAAAAGTCGGTTAGGTCAGTGTCGGCGACGCTGGCGATCGCCCCTTCCAATTCTGCTGGCGTAAAGCCGATTTCGTCCTGCCCAAACCGCTGCCACATCAGGCGCATCACATCATCGAGCGATCGCCCATTATTATGCTGCGTCCGAATCTGCAAATCCAGCAGCAGAGATACCATTTCGCCTTTTAGGTAATAAGAAATTTGATTATTATTGCTGTTCGCATCGCGGCGATAAAGCTTGATCCACGCATCAAAACTCGATTCACTCAGCGGTTGCACCTTACGTCCAGGAATCGTGAGAAACTGCGTGATCTCTTTGCTTAATTCTTTGAGATAAGTCTTTGCATCATACAGTCCCGCCCGGAAGGGAATCACTAAGTCATAGAAGCTGGTCGTGCCCTCACAAAACCAGAGTGACGGTGTGTAATTTTCTGATTCATAATTGAAGACCTCTAGCGCCTTCGGACGAATCCGTTTCACGTTCCACAGATGGAAAAACTCATGGGCAACCAACTGCATAAAACGGTTGTATTTGTCTCTGGCACGGAAGCTAAAACGGCTGTAGTTCAAGGTGCAGGAGTCTTTGTGTTCCAGCCCGCCATAGCCCTGGGCCGACAGATGCAGCAAAAACAGGTAGCGATCGTAGGGCAGCCCGCCGAATAGCTTTGCCTCGACTTCTATAATCCGCTTTGTGTCTTCGATCAGATCGGCTGCGTCGTAGTTGCCCGTTCCCCAGATTACCCACTCATGCGGCTTGCCCAACACGTCAAATTCATGGCGAACATGCAGCCCAATTTCCACGGGCGTATCCACCAGCGTATCAAAATCGGCGGCTTCAAAGGTGTTGGGTTCATCCGCGACGGGTAGCAGCGTGGTGGCAATCTTCCAGGATGCCTTCGGCGGCACAACCGTCACGCGGATCGGCTGCTGCTCAAACCCCGGCACAAAGAAAAACAGCGCCGCGCCGTTAAAGTATCCGTGAGTGGTGTCCAGATGATTCGTGCGGACGGTCAGCTCATTGGCAAAAACCCGATATCTTAGCGTTATATTTGACGTTCCGTCTGTGTGGATACGCCAGTGGTTTTTGCCTGCTTTTTCCCATATCAACCCCGATGTCGCTGCAAAATCTTGCACATGCCGCGAGTATTCCCGAATCAGGTACGAGCCAGGCGTCCACACGGGCATCTTGAGGTCGAGCGTGTCTTCCTGCCAGCCTGATACTCGGAGCGTCACTTCAAATAGGTGCGTCTCGGGCTGGGGCATGGCGACGGTGTAGTGAAGCTGCACCGTGGCGGCAGGGGCGGTTCGAGGCTGGAATTGGGTGGCAGTCATGGGCAGGATGGATGAAGAAATGAGTGATGAAAAGGTTCGTTATGGCTATGCCTAACGACACCCTACGCCGGAGAGGGTTGCCGACGATTTGTCTAGGGGCTGTCATCAATTATCGGCGAAATATTCGGTTTCTTAGGAGTTTCAGTCCCTAGCCTGATTTGTTTGGGCGGGCGCGATCGTGCTGATTCCTCAAGCGTTCTGAGGTGAATTGATGACGCGCCCTAGATTTGCCTAGATTGTTGATATTGTCAGGACTTACGCAGTTGAAACGAGTTTTATAGATTCTGGATGATTTTTCGCGGGCTGCGCCCGCGAAAAATCATCCAACTGCGTAAGTTCTAAT
>RFIF01000053.1 GCA_003695655.1 Cyanobacteria bacterium J069 | reverse complement strand
GCCTAGCGGCTTCTGTAGAGTGAATGCCTGGGTACGTCGTGCCCAGGCATTCACTTCGTTTTTTCACTCCGCCACCCCCATACATGACACCGAAGCGAATCCTCCTCACGGGCGCAAGCGGCTGCGTTGGGCACTACATTGCTGACGCGCTGATTCAGCAGACGCAGCACGAATTGTTTCTGCTGGTGCGGAACCCGCAGAAGTTTCGGCTGAATGTGGACGCACGACCCGGTGTGCATCTGCTGGTGGGCGACATGCGCCAGATCGAGCAGCACAATAAGCTGCTAAAAACCATTGACGTGGCGATTCTGACGGCGGCCGTGTGGGGCGGCGCGCAGGATGTGTTTGATGTGAATGTGATCAAGACCATCCGGCTGATGAACCTGCTCGACCCAGATGTGTGTGAACAGGTCATCTATTTTTCCACTGCCAGCATCCTCGATCGTGACGGCAAACCGCTGAAGCAGGCGGGTGAAATTGGTACGGATTACATTCGCGCCAAATACGCCTGTCATCAGCGTCTCTCCAAGCTGGCGATCGCCCCGCAAATCACCACCGTTTTCCCCACACTGGTCTTCGGCGGCGACGACACCAAGCCCTATTCGCACCTCTCCGGCGGCATCACCGAGGTCACGAAATGGATCGGGCTGCTGCGCTTTCTCAAGCTGGAGGGCAGCTTTCACTTTATCCACGCGCAGGATATTGCTCAGGTCATCGCGCATTTGGTCGAGCATCCGCCGGAGCTAGGCGACCGCCGCGAGCTAGTGCTGGGCAGTGAGCCAATCACGGTGAATCAGGCGATCGCCGACATGAGCGCCTACCTCGGCAAACGCATTTATTTTCGGCTGCCCCTCACCCGGCGGTTAACGGATCTGGCGATCGCCCTCTTCCGTATCCAGATGGCCGCCTGGGATCGCTTCTGTCTGGGCTATCGCCACTTTACCCATCGCCACTTCGTCAACCCCAGCACCTACGGCCTGCCGATGCGCTGCTCGACAGTCGCCGAGTTGCTGGCCGCCAGCGGTGTGTCCAGCCCCCGTGTGCCTCCGGTGGCGATCGCCCCTGCTCCATTGGTTAAAGCAGAATCCGGCAGCGCCGAATAGGGGCAGCTCTCCCACGTAAACATTTGCAATATTTTGAACATTTGCCCAGAAACGGGCTGAATCTATGACCAGAGATAGATCTCTCTTGTCCCCTCTCGCCATAAGTTTCTTTGCATAGAAAAACTTGCATCGAAAAATAAACGCTTTGCCATGGCCAGGTCATTGCTCACCGTGGGCGAACCCGCACCCTGGTTCGTCGCCGCTTCCACCAGCAACCCCCGCTATCACTTCGACTCGGTAGCCGGGCGCTACGTCGTGCTGTGCTTTTTTGCCTCCGCCAGCGTTCCCGTTAGCCAGCAAATGCTGAAGCTGCTCTTTCAGCATCGGGCGCTATTCGACGATACGCACTGCTGCTTTTTTGGCGTCAGCATCGACCCAGAAGATCAAGCGCAAGCCAGAGTCCAGGAAGCCATTCCCGGCATTCGCTTCTTTTGGGATTTTGATCAGTCGGTAAGTCAGCAATACGGCGTTTTGAACGAGGCTTCCCAAAGCTATACGCTCTGCACCTACATTCTGGATGAGCGGCTGCGGGTGCTGGCTGCGCTGCCCTTTGGCGACCAGCCCGAACAGCACGTTGCCCTATTGGTGAAAATTCTGGAGCAACTGCCGCCGCTAGAAAATACCAAACCAGCCGCCGTGCAAGCGCCCGTGCTAGTGGTGCCGCGCGTCTTTGAGCCAGATCTATGCAAGGCGCTAATCGATTATTACAACCAAAACGGCGGTGAAGAATCAGGCTTTATGCGCGAGGTGGAGGGGCGCACCGTCGCTGCCCTCGACCACGGCTTTAAGCGGCGAAAGGATCGAGAAATTGCCGACGAAACCTTGCGCAATGCGGCGATGTATCGTGTCTGCGATCGCCTCACGCCCGAAATCGCCAAAGCCTTCCAGTTTCAAGCCACACGCATCGAGCGGCACATCGTCGCCTGCTACGACAGCCAGTCCGGCGGCTTTTTCAAGCCCCACCGCGACAACACCACCAAAGGCACTGCCCATCGTCGTTTTGCTGTGTCGCTCAACCTCAACACGGGCGACTATGAAGGCGGCAAGCTGCGATTCCCTGAGTTTGGCAAACAAACCTACGAAGCGCCCGCAGGTGGCGCGGTCGTGTTTTCCTGTTCCTTGCTACATGAGGCCACGCCCGTCACCCAGGGACTCCGCTATGCCTATCTGCCCTTCCTCTATGACGACGCAGCCGCCAAAACCCGCGAAGAAAATCAGCAATTCCTCGCCGTCGAGTAATGCACAAGTCATTCGGGAGTTGAGTAAAAGTCTGACCGCAAACCCAAATTAGCAATCCAAAATCGCCAATCTAAAACCTAAAATCGAGATACCGTTCTCTGGTTTGAAGATCTCGAAATGACCACGGTTTTGGATTTATCCCCCATTGCGTCATTGACTCGGCAGCAGTTCTATCAACTGTGCCAGGCAAATCCTGATCTTTTACTAGAGCGATCGCCCCAAGGAGAGTTAATCATCGTGTCTCCAGTTGGCGGAGAAAGCGGTACTTGGGAGGCAGATTTAATTGGCGATGTGCTGATCTGGAATCGTCAGACTCGCTTGGGGGTTGTCTTCAGCTCGTCCACAGTGTTTAGCTTGCCGGGGCAGGGCGATCGCTCTCCCGATGTCGCCTGGGTGCGGCTGGATCGATGGCAAGCCCTTACGCCAGAACAGCGGGAAACGTTTCCGCCCCTTTGTCCAGACTTTGTGATTGAACTGCGGTCAAAGAGCGATCGCCTCAAACCGCTTCAGGACAAGATGCAGGAATATCTAGATAGCGGCTTGCGGCTCGGATGGCTGATCAATCCCCAGGATCGGCAAGTAGAGATTTATCAACCGGGACAGCCCGTTGAGGTCGTTAACTTTCCCGTCGCGCTATCCGGTGAGGAGGTTCTACCCGGCTTCACAAGAGAATTTCCTAAAGATTTTCCCTGAATCTGGAAAAAGGGCGGTGAAGTAGAAACTAAGATGCAGCCAGGTGTGCCTCCATATTGGCAGCATCGTTTACGCAATGTGCAACTTGCAATCTGCCCTCATCCCCCAACCCCTTCTCCCAGGCGAGGAGAAGGGGAGCAAAAGTGGCTTAAAGTCCCTCTCCCGCCCTGGGAGAGGGATTTAGGGTGAGGGGGATTGGCAAAGTTGCAGATTGCGTTAGTTTCTAAAGCGAAACCTATCCATGCCCTCTTTGCGATCGCCCCTCCTCAGCTTCCTCGCCGCGCTGGTTCTGTCTACAGCCGCAGCAGCCCCAGCGGTTGCCCAGTCCCTTGCTCAATCCAGCGCCAGCCCCGCGCCGCCCGAAGCCACAGCCGAACCCGCCCATCCCCTTGCCGAACTCTGGCAGCAGCACCAGACCTCGATCAGCATTGGCACGCTGCTCCTGCTCAGCTATTTGGGCGTGCTGGGCTTTCGTCCGCTGCTGCTGCTCAGGCTGCCCGCCAGCGATCTGTCCATCCCCTACACAAGCTGGAAAATTCCGCTGGGCTGGGTGCGGTTTCTAAAATATCGCAACCGGGTTCTGGATGCCTGGGTGAACCAGCACTGGAAAACGGCCCAAAAGTCATTCTTAGACCTGCCAGCCGTCAGCCAGCGGGCGATCCACATTCCCTTGCCCGTCTATCTCAACAACCAGCCCATTGACCCGCTGACTGGAGACTCGCTCAGACCCGCCTTTTCCAAAAACACAGCGGTCTTGCTGATTACCGAAGAAGGCGGCGCGGGCAAAACCAGCCTCGCCTGCCAGATCGCTCTTTGGGGATTGAACAAACAACTGTGTCAGCATCGCCTGCTGCCCGTGCTGGTAGAAACCGAGCTAGACGACAAACAGACACTCTTTGAAGTCATCCGCGGCCAGATCAACGCCCTCACCGATCAACGAGATCCCATTGCGCCAGAGCTTTTGGAAAATCTGCTGCGTCGTCGGCGATTGCTGGTCATCGTGGATCACCTTTCTGAAATGGGCGAGGAGACTCGCAAACAAATCACGCCACATCTAGCCGATTTTCCCGCCAAAGCGCTGGTCGTCACCTCTCGCCTACTAGAACCGCTCGGCAACCTGCCCAAAACCATTCTGAAGCCGCTGCGGATCGAGGGCAAAAGCCTGTCCCGCTTTATGGATGCCTACCTGGAAGCCCGCAACAAGCGAGGTTTATTTGAAGACGAAGACTATTTCAACGGCTGCCGTCGCCTGTCGCAGATGGTGGGGCAGCGCAACATTACTGTGCTGCTGGCCCGGCTCTATGCCGACCAGATGATCGAGCAGCAAGAAGGCGTGGGGGGCATTCTGCCGTCCTCCGTGCCCGAACTCATGCTGAGCTATCTCAACCAGCTCAACCGCAGCATCGAAGACACAAACCGTCGAGATCATCTCGCTGTGCAGCAAGATACCCAGCACGTTGCCTGGGAATGCCTAAAGCAGACCTATCGCCCCGCTACTGCGGCTAAGCCAGATATTGAAAAAGCTTTGAGTACAAATGGCGCAGACGACATCCCAGCACGGTTGGACTATCTGGAAACCCGGCTGCGGCTGGTGCAAACGCTGGAGCCGGGAAACAAACTCCGCATCGTGCTAGACCCGCTGGCGGAATATCTGGCGGCGCTGCATTGGGTCGATCAGTGTCGAGAAAATCCAGCAGAATCCTGGCCAGCATTTTTGGACTCGATTGACCAAGTGCTGGCACAAACCAATGACCCACCCACAGCGATTCAGGGCTTTTTGCTGGCGGTGCGCGATTGCTGCAAAGTAAAGCAGAAAGAAGCCCAGGTGCCAGAAGAGATTCCCGATGCGCTGGCCCGCAAAGCCGGACTCGACCCCGCAGAACTGAAAAAAATCGAAGAAAACCGCCGAATCAGTCTCCTGATTTCCGATTTGGCTGACCCAGACGAAGAATATCGCATCCGCGCCGCAAAAGACCTGGGCAAGCGCGGACTTGCCGCCGCCAAAGCCACGCCCAACCTGCTGGGCATGGCCGAAAACCCCAACCAAACCCTGGAAGCGCGTCTGGAAGCCCTGAGATCCCTGGGCAATCTGGGAGCCTGTAGCGACAGCCTGAAAGCCGACATCGCTCCCCAACTGATCGCCCTGCTGCAACAGGATCATGACCCCAACCAGCCCGACGAGCTAGCGGTGCGGCGGGGCGCAGCCGAAGCGCTGGGCGCAATGCAAGCGGGGAAAGCAGAACTCCAGGCAATTCTAAACAACGACCAGCAGCCGCTGACCCTGCGCCAGGGAGCCGCCCGCGCTCTGGGGCTGATCGGCGCACCCAGCGGACAGCCCGTGCCCATGCTGATCGCGCAACTGCGAGAGGGGCAGATCAGCACGCAGGTCAAGTCGATTCCGGTCTATCAACAAGCCCTGCCACTAGAACAGGTGCTAAACCTGGTGGCAATCCCCGGCGGCGAATTTCTGATGGGGTCGCCGCCAGAGGAAGAAGGGCGCGATTACTATCAATCCAACTTTCCAGATCTAGCAGGGCTGGACGTAGAGGAGCAGCATCGGGTCACGGTGCCGCCCTTCTCCATGAGCCAGTTTCCCATCACCCAGGCGCAGTGGCGGGCCGTAGCGACAGCACTGCCCCCGGTGAATCAAGAACTTGACCCAGACCCAGCCAACGCTAGCTTTAAGGGTGGCGATCGCCCCGTCGAAAGTATCTCCTGGTATGAGGCGATCGAGTTTTGCGATCGCCTCTCGCAGCACACGGGCAAAACTTATCGCCTGCCCAGCGAAGCCGAATGGGAATATGCCTGCCGCGCCGGCACCACCGACCCCTTCCACCTGGGAGACACCCTCCGCTCCGACCTGGCCAACTACAACGCCACCTACACATACGGCAACGGCGCAGCCGGAGTCTATCGACAGGCAACCACCGAAGTCGGCAGCTTTGGGGTCAATGCCTTTGGCTTAGCCGATATGCACGGCAATGTTTATGAATGGTGTCTGGATCACTGGCACCCCACCTACGAGCGATCGCCCACCGATGGCAGCGCTTGGATAACTGAGGGTGACGATTGCTACAGGCTGGTGCGGGGCGGTTCCTGGAACTACATTCCAGCCTTTTGCCGTTCTGCCTTTCGCAGCCGTAACACGCCGCGCTTCCGCAGCTATACCGTCGGTTTTCGGGTGGTCGGTGTTTTCCCCTGGACTCCGTAGCTCTTTATACTTTGGCTCTTTTGCCCTCTGCCCTGTTTTCTGTTCCCTTTTTCTTTTCTTCTGCGCGAAGCGCATTAAAAAATTTTTTTAAAATTCAGGTTTCTTACCCCAAGCCCTTATCATCTATCTGTAGTGGCTCCAGCACCTTTCACCCCCTACAGAAAGTGTCCCATGAGTAAACCGACGCCTCCCGATCTCCCCGTCATCCAAAAAACCTACGACCTCGTCAAGTGGTACGTCCCCATCCTCAACCGCCTCCCCCGCGACCATCGCTTCACCCTCGGAGAACGCATCATCAACGGCCTATACGACCTGCTAGAAGGCTTAATCCTGGCGCGCTATAGCCCCAACAAGCTCGAAATCCTGGAAAAACTCAACACCCGCCTCGATCTGCTGCGCCACCAAACCCGCCTCCTGCTCGACTTTAGCCTCATGGAAACCAAGCGCTACGAATATGTCGGCAAACTAATGCACGACATCGGCACGGAGCTAGGCGGCTGGATTCGTCAGCAGCGCCAGCGCCCCGCCAAAGCCTAGAGCAGGGGTTAGGGATTGGGGGTTAGGGGTTAGGACTGAAAGTTAGCCGAGTCCAACACCTGAGGACGAAATCATGAAACGCTATGGCAATCTCTGGTCAGACGTGACAGACTTCTCAAACCTTCTGGCCGCCGCCCACCAGGCAGAAAAAAGCAAGCGGTTTCGAGAAAACATCCTGCGGTTCAACTACAACCTGGAATCCGAACTCATCCGCCTTCAGCAAGAACTCCTCACCCAAACCTATTGCCCCGGCGCATACAAAACCTTCCAGGTCAAACAGCCCAAACCCCGCCTCATCTCCGCCGCGCCCTACCGCGATCGGGTGGTGCATCACGCCCTCTGCAACGTCATTCAACCCATCTTCGAGCGCACCTTCATCCACGATTCCTACGCCAACCGGGCGGGCTATGGCAGTCACCGAGGCTTGCAGCGCTTTACCCGCTTCACCCGCTCCAGCCGCTACGTCCTCCAGTGCGACATCCGCAAATACTTTCCCAGCATCGATCACGCCATCCTCAAAACCATCCTGCGGCGCAAAATCAAGTGCCCCGACACACTCTGGCTAATCGACACCATCATCGACCACAGCAATGAGCAAGAACCCGTGATCGACTACTTTCCCGGCGACGACCTGCTCACCCCGCTCCAGAGGCGGCGGGGCCTGCCCATCGGCAACCTCACCAGCCAGTTCTTCGCCAATCTCTACCTCAACGGTTTTGACCATTTCGTTAAGGAAATCCTCAAAGCCACAAAGTATGTCCGCTATGTCGATGACTTTGCCCTGTTCTCCGATGATCGCGTCTTCCTAGCCGATGCTCGCCTCGCCATCGAGTCTCACCTGGAAACCCTGCGACTCAACATTCACCCCATCAAAAGCCAACTCTTTGCCACCGCCCTCGGCCCCACCTTCCTGGGCTTTCGCGTCTTGCCAGACCACATCCGCGTCAAGTCCGCCAGCCTCCGCCGCGCCCGCGCCCGCCTCCGCCACTACCAAACCCTCTACGCCGCCAGACAGCTTTCCTTCGAGCAGCTCACACAGTCCATCCAAAGCTGGGCCGCCCACCTCAAACACGCCGATACCTGGCGACTCCGGCAGGATATCTTCGACCAGTTGGTTTTCACAGCCTCCTAGGGCGCGTCAGATTTTAAGAATTGCGATAAGCCGCAGACAAATCCTGAATTTCCGCTCTATCTTAACGTTGGGGCAGGTCAGCCTAGCTGGTGCGGGGCGGTTCCTGGAACAACAATCCAGCCTTTTGCCGTTCTGCCAATCGCAACCGTAACACGCCGCACAACCGCAACAATAACATCGGTTTTCGGGTGGTCGGTGTTTTCCCCTGCACTCTTCTGTGCCAGAGTCGATGGATGGCAATTCGTCGAGCGTGTTGAAGGAGAGTCCAGATCTGCTCCGGCGATGTTCTGACAAGACATCCAAAAATCAAACAAAGTCGAGCAGCCTGGTAAGCCTCATCGCCGAACGGTTGCTCAACTTCCTGCCCTTAGTCTGGCTG
>RFIF01000052.1 GCA_003695655.1 Cyanobacteria bacterium J069 | reverse complement strand
TCTCAGTCCTAACCAGTTTATCCAGCAGATCGAAAGCGGCAAACGTTTCATCGCCGCCGATTTCCGCATCAACAGCACAGAACGCAAAGGCTGGCTGGACATCACGTATCTTGATGACGACCTACGCATTGGCCGCGGCAACGAGGGCAGCGTCTTCGTCCTCACCAAAGTCGCCTAACCCCTTCATCCCTCATCCTTCTTCGGAGCTAATATGGGGCGATCGCCCGTCATGCGCATTTCTCAGGGGCAGCTCAATCTGTTGGACTGGTGTCCGCGCCAGTTTCAGCATGTCTACTTGGATCAGCTAGCCGCGCCGCTCAATCCTGATCAGCAGGAAAGCCTGGACTGGGGCAGCCAGTTTCACCTGCTGATGCAGCAGCGCGAACTGGGGCTGCCGATCGCCGCACTCGCCCCGGCTGACCCCGCTTTGCAGCAGTGCGTTTGGGAGTTTGTAGAGTCTGCGCCGGAGGTGTTTGCTGCCTTGCCCCAGCAGCAGCGCCAGAGCGAACATCGCCGCAGCCTTGCCTTTCAGGATTATCTGCTAACGGTGGTGTATGACCTGCTGGTGCTAAAGCCGGAGCGGGCGGAGATTTTGGACTGGAAAACCTATGGCAAGCCCCAGCCGCCGCAATGGCTGGCCCAAAACTGGCAGACGCGGCTCTATCGGTTTGTGCTGGCGGAAACCAGCGGCTATGCGCCAGAGCAGATTACGATGACCTATTGGTTTGTGCGAACAGTCCCACCGGGTGCAACCAAGCCCCAGCCCCAGCGCGTTGCGTTTCCCTACAGCCGTCAGGAACATGAGCAGACCCGACAAGACCTGATTCAGCGCCTCGCTCAGCTCACTCACTGGCTAGAGCGCTACGACCAGGGCGAGGCTTTTCCGCGACAGCAAGAGCTGCGCGGCGACTGCACGCTCTGTGGGCCGGGCGTTCGCTGCGGGGGTGATGTTCAGCCTGTTATTAGTTCATCGTTGCGCCTACCAGACCTGAGCGCGATCGCCGAAGTGCCTTTAGAGTCGTAAGCGGCGTTGCCACGCTACGGATCGTTCGTCAAGGTTCGGACACAAAAGTTTGTAAATCTTGGGCATTGTTGTTACAGTGCAGGTACGAAGGGGTTAGGGGTGAGGGATTGAGGATTAGCAGAGAAATATCCGCTTCTGGGTGGGTTCTGCCTGATCTTCGCCTTCTCTCCGATGACTGCATTTGCGTTCGCTTTCAGAATTTACCCTCACACACCCTGTACCCACACCATGAGACTTTTTGGATTCATTCCCACACCGCCACCGCTCCGTCCCAAATCTAATGTGTATGACCTGAAGGCCCGGCTTGACTGGGGCGAACCCGCTTTGACGATTATCGACGTGCGCGATCGCTCGGAGTTCAGCACGGCCCACATCCAGGGGGCTGTCTCCATTCCCGCGTTTGAACTAGTCGGTGCAGCACTAGCGCATTTGGAACTGGAGCGCGATCTCTATGTTTATGGCGACACCGACGAAGAAACGGCGATCGCTGCATCCCAGCTTCGATCGGCTGGCTTTCTCAATGTGTCGGAGTTACGCGGTGGTATGCCCGCCTGGAAAGCGGTGGGCTTTCCGATCGAAACGGCTACGCTGTTTGCGGCATAGCGAAGTCTGTGAGCAGGCCGTAGATGCCCCAAATCGCCATCGGCCGCAGATAGTGGCTGGCGCGAAACGTGCCCACCGAGGTAATCGCCTCTGGCGTGCGGAACTGCAAACCGTTCTCGTAGATCTGGTGGACGACCGCTGCCGTCAGCCGCATCGCCTCATCCGTCAGCCCCATTTGGACTAAAAACGCCGCCAGCCCAAAGTTGATGCCCGTCCACACCTCCAGCGGATGGGTATCTTTTGGGTTGACGGGCGATCCGTCCGGCCGCAGCCCATTGGCCGCGCCAAACTGGCCGTCGTAAAACTTGAGGAAACACGCCTCATACACCGTCTTCAGCGCCGACTGAGCGTACTCGTCTGCCACCACATCCGGCAGCCCCAGCAGCCGCGCATAAAACTGTCCGCAGAGCTGATCCGCCATCACTACATCCGAGCCGCTGCCGCTGTCGAGCCGATAGTATTGCCCGTTCCACAGCGTCGGGTGGAAGATGGCGCGGGACTGGGCGAGCCAGTCGTGCCACTGGTGTTGGGGTGTTGGGGCGTTGGAACTCGATGAGGAGAGGGTGGGATGAGGGGATGAGGGGAGAGTAGCCGTTTTCTCCTCATCTCCCCCTCTCCTCATCTCCTCATTGGAGTCCTGACCCTTGACTCCTGACCCCTGACCCCTGGCTGCCGCAATGGCGATCGCCGCCTCCAGTGCCGCGATCCACAGGCCGCCGCAGTAGGCGCTGATACCCTGCAACCGCCAGTCGTCGAAGGTCTGGTCGGGTGCGCCGGAGTTTTCGGGGATGCCGTCATTGTCCAGGTCGAAGGTTTTTAGATAGTCGAGGGTGGACACCACGGCGGGCCAGCAGTCTTCGAGAAACTGCGTGTCGGTGCTGCCCGTCAGTACAAAGTCGCGGTAGACCTGGAGGACAAAATCGGAACCCAGGTCTTTCCACAAGTTGCAATCCTGATAGCTGGTGTAGTTTGTCTTTTCCCAGGGGTGTTCGTTGGGTGCGCCGAGGTCGTGGGGCGTGGCTCCGGCAAGCTTGCGGGGCACCAGCGGACTTTCTGTGCCCTGCGTGGCGTAGTAGCCGATTTTGCGCGGCGTCGGGTCTGCATCGGGGATGGCGCGAGCAAAGGCGCGCAGCACGGCCTTATCCAGCTCTGGAAACAGCATTAGCAGCGCAAAAGAGCCGTAGAGCCGCACGTCCAGGCTTTCATACCAGCGATAGTCGAGGCATTCCACCACGGCAAATTGCCCGACCGGATCGCGATCGCTCGCCGCACTCCACAGCGTCGCGCCGTCCGTCAAGGCATAGAGTTCATTAAACAGCGCCATCTTGAACCAGTCGGGCAGGTCGCCCCGGTCGAGAATGGGCTGCTGCCACTGCCGAATCTGGGTTTGCCAAATTTGGTATTGCTCTAGCGCTGTGCGGGCGATCGCCCAGGCGTTTTGCCCCGTCGCCCCAAAGAAATCCGTATAGCGTCGCAGGTAATTCACGCCTTCAGCAAACTCCGTCACCGGAAAATCCCACGCCAGCACGAAGGGAATCTCCCGCGTTTCTCCGGGAGCCAGGGTAAACCGGAGGGCGATCGCCGCCGCTACTTGCTCTCCGGCTGCCGCTGGCGTGGCGTCATTCACATTGGGCAAGGAGCCGTCTTTCGCAAAATGCTGCCACAGGTCGCTGCCGTCGCCCGTCGGATTCCAGCGCGTGTGATAGAAGGCTTCTGCCTGGGAAGTGGAGAACGCGATATTGCTCCGCAACCCTACCGCGATCGCCCACTGGCCGTCGCCTTCGGCGGGTGCAGCGTCCAGCTTTCGCCCCAGCACACAGCCTGCATAGTCGCCATCGGTGCGCCACTGGTTAAAGTTGCCTGCGCTTTCGCCCAGGCGCGGCTGATATTCATAAACCGGGCTGCCGTCGTCGCGCACCTTCACGTCGGGCGACTTGAGCGCGTTGGTAAACCAGCCCGTCATGTTTTCCCAGCTCAGCATCAGGCTCAGCGTGATCGGCGCATCCGTCGGGTTGTGCGCCGTCCACACAAACACCGCCACGGGATAGCTCGTTTCCTGGTAGTTGTGCGCCCAAATCGGCGAAAACTGCTCGCACGTTAGCTTTGCCTGAAACCCGCCGTCATAGTCAAACCAACTGCGCGGATAGAGCGCGTGGTAAGTGCCAGGGGTTAGGGGTTGGGGGTTAG